>NZ_JAAGPB010000255.1:0-12343 GCF_017104585.1 Burkholderia sp. Ac-20392 | reverse complement strand
CCGACTTCACGCGCGACGTCATGGCCCGGCTCGGCGACGTGACGTTCGCGAGCCTCGCGCTGCGTCCCGGCCGGCCCCTCGCGTGCGGCACGCTCGCACGCGCAGCCGATGGCGCCGGTCACACGCTGTTTTTCGGGCTGCCCGGCAACCCGGTCGCGTCGGCCGTGACGTTCTACGCGATCGTGCGTCCCGCGCTGCTGACGCTGGCCGGCGCACAGGCCCAGCCGCCGTCGCTGCATACGGCACTCAGCACGCAAGCGCTGAAGACGCGCCCGGGCCGCACCGACTACCTGCGCGGCATCGCGACGCGCGCCGCCGACGGCCGCTGGCACGTCGCACCGGCCGGCTCGCAGAGTTCCGCGTCGCTGAGCGGCCTCTCGGCCGCCAACTGTTTCATCGTCCTGGGCCACGATACCGCGGCAGTCGACGCGGGCACCCCGGTCGACATCCTGCCGCTCGACGGCCTGATCTGAATTCCACTATCGGTATATCTCTACGGGGGCAATCCGCACATGAAGAAACAAATCTCGTCGATCGCCGCGGGACAAACCGCAAAGGCGCTGATCCTCGTCTACCTGACGTTCAGCGTGCCGATCGTGCTGCTCGGCATTCTCGTCGCGTACATTCGTTACGGAATGGTCGAACTGAGCACGATCCTGAGCGCGCTGCTGCTGAACGCGATCCTCGGCTTCGTGCTGCTGTGGATCGCATGCCACGCGTACAACTGGGTCGCATCGCGCTTCGGCGGCATCGAGATCGTGCTGTCCGATCCGCCGGAGGAAGCGTGAGCGGCACACCACTGATCCGCGCGGCCCAGGCACGCGACGTCGGCGCGATCCTCGCACTGATGCGCGAGCTGGCCGAGTTCGAGAAGCTTGCGCACCTGTTCGTCGCGACCGAAGCCGATCTCGCCGACGCGCTGTTCGGCGAGCAACCTGCCGCCGAGGCGCGGGTGGCCGAGCACGACGGCGCGATCGTCGCGTATGCGCTGTTCTTCCACAATTATTCGACGTTCCTCGGCCGGCGCGGCCTGTATCTCGAGGATCTGTACGTGCAGCCGTCGCAGCGCGGCACGGGCCTCGGCACCGCGATGCTGCGTCACCTCGCGGCGTTGGCCGTCGAGCGTCGTTGCGGGCGCTTCGAATGGTCGGTCCTCGACTGGAACCAGCCGGCGATCGATTTCTACGAAAAAATGGGCGCAACCGTGCTGCCCGACTGGCGCATCGTTCGCGTCACGGGCGACGCACTGGATACGCTCGCCGGGCATTGACCGCGGGCCGGCCACGCCGGCAAGCGCTTCAAAAGAAAACGGGCGCCGCAGCGCCCGTTTTTGCTTTCCGGCCGATGTCGGCCATGTGCGTCATGCGTCGTCCGCATCGGCACCGTCGGCCCCTTCCGCGCCGAGCAGCCCTGCCGCCGTATCGCCCGGCAGCGCCTCGACCTGCTTCAGCTTGCGGTTCATCACACGCGTGCGCTGCTCGGCGGCCTCGATCGAGCGCGTGACCGTTTCGAGCTGCGACTTCGTGCGGGCAAGCACGTCGCCGAACTTGCCGAACTCCGTCTTTACCGCGCCGAGCACCTGCCACACCTCGCTCGACCGTTGCTCGATCGCGAGCGTACGGAAACCCATCTGCAGGCTGTTCAACAGTGCGGTGAGCGTCGTCGGGCCGGCGACCGTCACGCGATAGTCGCGCTGCAGCAGGTCGGTCAGCCCCGGGCGACGCAGGATCTCCGCATAGAGCCCTTCGGTCGGCAGGAACAGCAGCGCGAAATCGGTCGTATGCGGCGGCGCGACGTACTTCTCGGCGATCGTGCGCGCCTCCAGCCGCACGCGTGCTTCGAGCGCACGGGCCGCTTCCTCGACCGCCACCGCATCGGCACGCTCCTGCGCATCGATCAACCGCTCGTAGTCTTCGCGCGGGAATTTCGCGTCGATCGGCAGCCACACGGGCGGCGCGTCGCGCGTGCCGGCCTCGCGCCCGGGCAGCCGGATCGCGAACTCGACGCGCTCGCTGCTCTTCGGCACCGTCGCCACGTTCTTCGCGTACTGCTCCGGTGTCAGCATCTGTTCGAGCAGCGCCTCGAGCTGCACCTCACCCCAGGTGCCGCGCGTCTTCACGTTGGTCAGCACCTTCTTCAGATCGCCGACCCCTGCTGCGAGCGTCTGCATCTCACCGAGCCCGCGATGCACCTGCTCGAGCCGGTCCGACACGAGCTTGAACGATTCGCCGAGCCGCTGCTCGAGCGTCGCGTGCAGTTTCTCGTCGACGGTGCGGCGCATCTCCTCGAGCTTCGCCGCGTTGTTCGTCTCGATTTCCTTCAACCGCTGCTCGAGCGTCGCGCGCACCTCGCCGATCCGGCGGTCGTTCGCCTCGGTCAGTTGCGTGAGCTGCCGGTTCAACGTGTCGCCGAACAGCCTGAGCGCACCCGTCTGCTCCTCGCGCGCCTGCTGCGCCTGGCGCTGCACGCTCTCGCGCATCGCGTCGAACTGCTGCGCATTGCCGGCGACGAGCTTGCCGAGCTGCTGCGCAAAACCCTCGATCTGATTGTTCTGCACGGTCGCCACGCTCGTCAGTTGCGCGGCGAGCGTCTGCTGAAGCTGCGCGAAACTGCCGGCCAGCTCGGTGCGCGAACCGCGCGCGTTCTCGACGATCTCGCCGCGCAATTCGCGTTCGAGCCGCTCGACCGCACGCGCCTGTGCATGCGCGGCGTCCTCGATCTGGTCACCCAGCACTGCCGCATCGTCGTGGCGGCCACCGCCACGCACGAGCGCGACGATCGCCACCGCCAGCGCGACGGCCAGCACGACGACCGCCGCAAGCAACAACGTCATCGTCATGCGCGCGGCTTCCCGATCACGTCAGGGTTGATCGGATTCGGCGGCTGCCCTGCGCGCGGCCCTTCGCCCAGCGCGGCGATCAGGTTGTCGGCGGCGAGGTTCGCCATCGCGCGGCGCGTCTTTTCGGTCGCGCTTGCGATATGCGGCGTCAGCACGACGTTCGGCACCTCGAGCAGCGCCGGATGGACCGTCGGTTCGCCTTCGTACACGTCGAGGCCGGCTGCGGCGATCGTCCCGTCGCGCAGCGCGACGGCCAGCGCCGCGTCGTCGACGATCCCTCCGCGCGCGATGTTGGTCAGCGTCGCGGTGCGCTTCATCTTCGCGAGCTCGGCCGCGCCGATCGTGTGATGGTTCTCCTTCGTGTACGGCAGCACGAGCACGACGTGATCGGCACGCGCGAGCAGCGCATCCTTCGACACGTACTCGGCATTCAGCTCGGCCTCGATCTCGGGCGCGACGCGCGACCGGTTGTGATAGATCACCTGCATCCCGAAGCCGCGTGCGCGACGCGCGAGCGCCTGGCCGATGCGCCCCATCCCGATGACACCGAGCGTCGAACCGTAGATGTCGCTGCCGAGGAAACCGTCGTACGCCCACTTCTGCCAGTGGCCGGCCCGCAGCCAGTGCTCGGATTCGGCGATCCGGCGTGCTGCGGCCATCATCAGCGCCCAGCCGAAATCGGCAGTCGACTCGTTCAGCACGTCGGGGGTGTTGGTGCCGAGCACGTTCGCCGCGTTGAACGCGGCCATGTCGAAATTGTTGTAGCCGACCGCCATGTTCGCCACGACGCGCAGGCGCGGCGCCGCCGCGAGCTCGGCCGCGCCGACCGGATCACCGGCCGTCAGCGCGCCGTCCTTGTCGGCCAGACGCGCGGCGAGCACGTCGGGAGCGAGTGCGTCGCCATTGTTCCAGTCGACATCGAAATACTGCTTGAGCCGCTCGATCACGTCCGGAAAGATCGGACGCGCGACCAGGATCTTCTGCATCGCCATCTCCGCATGCCGCGGACGGATCGCAGCGCGCCATGCGCCGGCGGGACCGCCCGCTCTAGGTTGAAAATCGTCAGCTTACGCCGAGAAGAAGATCCACGACGTCAGCAGGAATACCGGTATCAGCACGACCAGCGCCCAGCCGAGGTAGGCAAAGAAGCTCGGCATCTTCACGCCGCGCGATTCGGCGATTGCCTTCACCATGAAGTTCGGCGCGTTGCCGATATAGCTGTTCGCGCCCATGAACACCGCGCCCGCGGAAATCGCGGCGAGCGTCGACGCGCCGGTCGTCATCAGCGACTGCGCATCGCCACCCGCGAGGTTGAAGAACACGAGGTAGGTCGGCGCGTTGTCGAGGAACGACGACAGGATGCCGGTCGCCCAGAAGTACATCGCGTCGATCGGCTTGCCGTCCGGCCCCGTGACGAGATGGACGATCTGCGCGAATGCGCCGTCGGCACCAGCACGCAGGATCACGATCACCGGTGCGATCGTCACGAAGATCCCCGCGAACAGCTTCGCGACTTCCTCGATCGGCGCCCAGTTGAACGCGTTGCCCTCGCGCGCGGAGCGCGGCGTCAGCGCGAGCGACGCGAGCGTGACGCCCACGAGCGCGACGTCGCGTACGAGGTTCTGCAGCGCGACGTGCGTGCCCCACACGTCGAACGTGATGCCCGGCTTCCATACGCCGCTCATCAGCACCAGGCCGATCACGGCTACGAGCAGCACGAAATTGATCTTGCCGTCGATCGACAGCCTGTCGTTGTCGGGCGTCGGGTCGAGCACGGCCGGCCGCTCCTCGCCACCCTTCCGGTAGAAGTACGTATCGAGCACGAAGAACAGCGTCAGCAGCACGACGCAGATGAACAGCATCGGCAGTGCGAGGTGCGTGGTCGTCCAGAAGAAGCTCACGCCATTCAGGAAACCGAGGAACAGCGGCGGATCGCCGAGCGGCGACAGCGAGCCGCCCGCGTTCGCGACGAGGAAGATGAAGAAGATCACGACGTGCACGACATGCTTGCGGTTGTCGTTGGCGCGCAGCAGCGGCCGGATCAGCAGCATCGCGGCGCCCGTCGTGCCCATCACGCTCGCGAGCAGCGTGCCGAGCGCGAGGATCGCGGTGTTCAGCTTCGGCGTGCCGTGCAGGTTGCCGTTTACGCAGATGCCGCCCGCGACCGTATAGAGCGCGGTGAGCAGCACGATGAACGGAATGTATTCCTCGAGCAGCGCATGCACGAGCGTGCCGAACGCGGTGCCCGCGCCGAACGCGAACGCGAACGGGATCAGGAACACGACCGCCCACCCGGCCGCAATCTTGCCGAAGTGGTGATGCCAGAACACGGGGGCGACGAGGGGGAACAGTGCGATGGACAGCAGGATCCCGGCGAACGGGATACCCCAGAGTGCAGACAGCGTGGCACCGTCGAGCGTTGCGGCCGATGCAAGCGCGGGAACGGCGCCAAGCGCGATCCCCGACGCCATGCCCGCCCAGGCGGCATGTCGTTTCATGCAGAACTTCCTTGTTCGAGTGGTAGTGGATGCAGCGGGCGCGTCATGCGCCCCGTACGACGATCACGTGAACGCGGTACGGGCCGTGCGCGCCCAGTACGATGGTCTGCTCGATATCGCCCGTGCGCGACGGGCCCGACACGAAATTGACCGCGCGCGGCAATTCGCCGCGCTCCGAACGAATCAGCGCAAATGCGTCTTCATGACCGGCGACGATCCGCGACGCGGGCACGATTGCAATGTGGGTTTCCGGCAGCAGGCCGGCCGACGCATAGGTGTCGGGGCCGGACAGCAGCACCAGCGAGCCCGTTTCGGCAGTCGCGCAAAAACAGCCGGTGAGGCCGACCAGATCGCCGTCGCGCGGCTTGCGGCATTCGACCGACAGGCCTGCACCCGCCCAGTCGAAATCGGCGAGCGTGCGCCATGCAACGGCCTGCGTCGGCAGACTGTGGGCAGAAAGGTAGCGAGCCGCGGCGGCCGGTACCTCGGCAAGCGACGCGACCTCGTCGACCGTCGTCGACAGGCGTGCTGCTTCATCGACGAATGCCGCGACGAGATCGGCCGGTGCCGGCGGACGCGGGCCCTCCGGATGACGGGCGAGATAGTCGGCAACACCGTCGCGCTCGGCCGCATCGGGTTCGGCCGCACGTCCCTGCGCCGCGCGAATGCGTGCGAGGATCTGGCGACGGGCAGCGGAAGTGTCCATGAACGGTCCTCGTGACGTTGGCGGGCGATACTGTCGGATTATACCGGCCGACCTCGCCGCAACGCAGTTTTGGCCGTTCGGCCGACGCTTACTTCGACGCGTCTTCCTCGACCGGCTGGGCGATGCCGAACACCTGGCGCAGGTACGCGAGATACGCCTTGTCGTCGCACATGCTCTTGCCCGGCGAATCCGACAGCTTCGCGACCGGTTGGCCGTTGCAGCGGACCATCTTGATGACGATCTGCAGCGGAACGTAGCCGAGATCGTTGGTGAGGTTCGTGCCGACACCGAACGCGAGCTTGCAGCGGCCACGGAACCGTTCGTACAACTGCATGACCTTCGGGATGTCGAGCGCGTCCGAGAACACGAGCACCTTGGTCCGCGGGTCGCAACGGTTCGACTCGTAATGGCGCAGCATCCGCTCGCCCCATTCGAACGGATCGCCCGAATCGTGGCGCGCGCCGTCGAACAGCTTGCAAAAATACATGTCGAAGTCGTTCAGGAATGCATCCATCCCGTAGACGTCCGACAGCGCGATCCCGAGGTCGCCGCGGTATTCCTTCGCCCACATCTCGAAGCCGTAGATCTGCGAATCGCGCAGCCGCGGGCCGAGCGCCTGGCAGGCCTGCAGGTACTCGTGCGCCATCGTGCCGAGCGGCGTGATGCCGTGCTTCATCGCATAGAGCACGTTGCTGGTGCCTGCGAACTGCGGGCCGAGGCCGTCGCGCAGCGTCAGTGCGACTTCCTCGTGCCAGACCTTCGAGAAGCGCCGGCGCGTGCCGTAGTCGGCGATCTTGCAGTCGGCGAATTCGGGCTTCGCGCCGAGCAGCTTGATTTTCTCGCACAGCCGCTCGCGGCCTTCGCGATAGTCGGGCTCGCGCTGCGTGTTGCGGAAATACACTTCGTTGACGATCGCGAGCACCGGGATCTCGAACAGGATCGTGTGCAGCCACGGCCCCGTGATCCCGATGTCGATTTCGCCGTTGCCCTTCGGCGACGGCGTGATCGAGATGTACTTCTCGTTCAGGTGGAACAGCGCGAGGAAATCGACGAAATCGCTCTTGATGAAGCGCATCCGCCGCAGGTAGTCGAGTTCGACGTCGGAAAAACGCAGCGCGCACAGGCCGCGCACCTCGTCGCGGATCTCGTCGATGTACGGCACGAGATCGACGCCGGGCGTGCGGCACCGGAAACGGTATTCGACGCTTGCAGCGGGAAAGTGATGCAGGACGACCTGCATCATCGTGAACTTGTAGAGATCCGTGTCGAGCAGCGAAGTGATGATCATGATTACGGCACCGCCAATATCGTGACAGGGCCCCGGCGCACCGCGCGCCGCCCGGTCTGTCGGCCATGTTACCCGAATGCGGGCCCGACCATCGTGAAACCGCCTGCCGCCCGGCGCCGGTCGCCCCGCCCTACCGGCGTACGGGACACGTGCCGCCGTTGGTGCGTCCCTTCGACGAGCCCCCTGGGCGGGCCCCCATAAACTAATCACGAAACGATATAAGCCGGATAGCCGACCACGCCATGCGGGTTTTGCGCTTCAGTTACAATGCCGGTTTTGGCGCAAACGCCACCCCATATATACCGCCAAGCAGGAGCGTTTTAATGACTCACGTTGTGACCGAAGGCTGCATCAAGTGCAAATACACGGACTGCGTGGATGTGTGCCCGGTGGATTGCTTCCGTGAAGGTCCCAACTTTCTCGCCATCGATCCGGACGAGTGCATCGACTGCGCCGTGTGCGTCGCAGAGTGCCCGACCAATGCGATCTATGCCGAAGAAGACGTTCCCGGCGACCAGCAGCAGTTCACCGCGCTGAACGCCGAGCTGGCGAAGGACTGGCCGTCGATCACGAAGACCAAGCCGGCACCGGCCGACGCGGACGAGTGGAAGGACGTGCAGGACAAGCTGCACCTGCTCGAGCGCTGATCGCGCAGCGGCCGCAAAAATATTTTTGTGCGCCGCGGCCCAAAAGTATTGACGGCCTGATCAACGCTCCATATAATCTCGTTTCTCTGCTGTTGTTGTTTGTTCCCCGATAGCTCAGTCGGTAGAGCGCCGGACTGTTAATCCGTAGGTCCCTGGTTCGAGCCCAGGTCGGGGAGCCAAAAACGCAAAGGCCCGTTGAAAGTGGACGGGCTTTTTGCTGGTAGACAAACAAGCATGCAGATGTACCGATTTATTCCCCGATAGCTCAGTCGGTAGAGCGCCGGACTGTTAATCCGTAGGTCCCTGGTTCGAGCCCAGGTCGGGGAGCCAAATAGCGAAAGGCCCGTCAATCGACGGGCCTTTTGTTTTTCCGGCCCGCCTTTACGCTTTCATCGCCCGGTCGCGCGCATGCTAGAGTCTCTGTCCCGCATTCGCATCCGGTTCCGTCGATGAAGCACCGCCTCCTCCGCTCAGTCCCCTTCGCCCTCCTGCTTTCCGCATTCGCCGCGGCGCCGCTCGCGCACGCGGAGGAAGTCGGCAGCGTCAACACCCATTTCCGCGTCACGGGCTCCGATCGCGTGGTCGTCGAGGCGTATGACGATCCGGTCGTGAACGGCGTGACCTGCTACGTGTCGCGCGCCCGCACCGGCGGGATCAAGGGCACGCTCGGCGTCGCCGAGGATCCGAGCGAAGCGTCGATCGCATGCCGGCAGGTTGGCCCGATCAGCTTCAAGGAGCCGCTCAAGCAGCAGACCGACGTGTTCAGCGAGCGCATGTCGTTCATCTTCAAGACCCTGCACGTCGTGCGCGTGGTCGACGCCAAGCGCAACACGATCGTCTACCTGACCTACAGCGACCGCATCGTCAGCGGCAGCCCGAAGAACGCCGTCACCGCGGTACCGATGCCGGCCGGCACAACGATTCCGGTCAAGTAAAGCCCGCACCTGCCGGGCGCGCGAGCGATACACTGTCGATTCGACCGCCTCCGCGCCCGATCATGTCCGCCACCCGCCTTCCAGACTCCGCACGCTACTGGCGCACGCCGCTGCTGCCGGATGCGGATCTCGTCACGGCCACCTATCGCGACCACACGTTCGCGCCCCACTGGCACGACGCGTACACGATCCCAGTAATTCTCGAAGGCGCGGAGCGCTTCACCTATCGCGGCAGCGGCTATGTCGCCGAAACCGGCTCCGTGCCCGTCATCAATCCCGGCGAAGTGCACACGGGTTCGCGCGCGGCCGACGAGGGCTGGTGCTATCGCGTCAGCTACATGCCGGTCGAATTCATCCGCGAGCTCACCAGTGCGATCGCCGGCCGCCCGCAGGACGCGCCGTGGTTTGCACCCGACGTGATTCGCGATGCCGATCTTGCGGCCAGGCTCGCGCTGGCGCACCGGATGATGGAGGCCGGCAGCGAGCGCGCACTGCCGTCGCAGCCACACGGGCAGCCGGTTGACGATCCGATGACGGGCGCACCGCGCATCTACGATCCGCTCGCCGCCGAAACGGCGATGCTCGATGCGTTGTCGACACTGATCGTGCGCCATGCCGATGCACTGCCGCGACCGGCGCCGCTCGCAGCGGACGAACCGCGCGTCGACGCGATGCGCGAGTGTCTCGCCGCCGATCTCATGTGCACGGTGACGCTCGACGAAGTCGCGCAGGCAGCCGGCCTGTCGCCGTTCCATGCAGCGCGCCTGTTCACCCGCACGACCGGCATGCCGCCGCACGCGTGGCGCAACCAGTTGCGCTTGCAGCGCGCGCTGGCGCCGCTGCGTGCGGGCGTGCCCGTCGCCGACGTCGCGGCGGCCAGCGGCTTCGTCGACCAAAGCCACTTCACACGACATTTCAAACGCATGTTCGGCGTGCCGCCCGGGCGCTGGCAGGCGAGCTGACGCGCAGCATCCGGCCCACCATCGCGATACCGCCGGCACCGCCGCATTCCGCAAGCGCAAGAACATACAAGCCGGCACACCCCCTGCCCGCTATCCTCCAGTTCATGGAGGAGCACCCTTTGAACCCGACACCCGCATCGCCTGCCCGCCGCCCATTGAACGAATGGCTCGACGGCGCACGCGACACGATCCCGATGATGATTGGCGCCGCCCCGTTCGGCGTGATTTTCGGCACGCTCGTCGGCGGCGGCCCGCTCGCCGCGTGGCATGGCGCGCTGATGTCGCTCGTCGTGTTCGCGGGCTCCGCGCAGTTCATCGCGCTCGGCCTGATCGCGGGCAGCGCGAGCTTCGTCGTCGTGCTCGCGACCACGCTGATCGTGAACCTGCGTCACCTGCTGTACAGCGCAACGCTCGCGCCCTATGTGGCACACCTGCCGCTGCGCTGGCGGGCAACGCTCGGCGCACTGATGACCGACGAGGTGTTCGCGGTCGCCTATGCGCACTACCGGCATTTCCCGCCGGGCGCGATCGGCCCCCACTACTTCTTCGGCTCGGGGCTCGCGATGTACCTGAACTGGCAGGTCTGGACGCTCGCGGGGATCGGCTTCGGCGCGGCCTTCCCGGGCCTGCAGTCGCTCGGTCTCGATTTCGCGATGGCGGCCACCTTCATCGCGATCGTCGTCCCGCAACTCGGCACGCTGCGCTATTTCGCGGCGGCCGTGACGGCCGGCACGCTGGCGTACTTCTGGCAGGGCTGGCCGTACAAGCTCGGGCTGCTCGGCGCGGTCGCCGCCGGTGTCGCGATCGGCGTCGCGCTCACGTTGCTGCACGAACGCACGCGCGCCGGCTCGCGCACGGAGGCTGCATCGTGAGCTACGCACTGCTGATTCTCGGGATGGCCGTCATCACCTACGCGATCCGCTCGACGCTGTTCCTGTTCGGCGAACGGCTGACCTTCCCGCCGCTCGTGCGGACCGCGCTCGGCTTCGTGCCCGTCACCGTGCTGACCGCGATCATCGTGCCGATGGCCGTCTCGCCGCACGGCGGCACGGCCGAGCTGACCTGGCGCAATCCACAGCTCGTCGGCGCGCTCGCTGCCGTGCTCGTGTCGGCCGCCACCCGCCGCCCGCTCGTGACGATCGCGGCGGGGCTCGCGGTGTTCTTTTTCTGGCAAGGGGTCGTGCTGCCCCACTGGCTGCCCGCCTGAGTACACGCTCGGTTGCGCGCGCTCAAGTTTCCGCCCGGCACGCCGATATAGGGAATGAAGACCCGCCACCGGCCTCGGCGCGCACCGGTCAGTCGACGCTGCGCCCGTCCCGGTGCGCCGTGCCGGCCGCCGGCTTGCGCGGGCCGCCATCGAGACGATTCATGGGCCAGATCACCCTTTCCCTCAAGGACGACACGCTCGAGTCCCTGCGCAAGGACTACGACGCGTTCGTCCGCGTGTCGCTGAAACTCGACCCGCAGTTCGCGACGCCGTCGTTCGAGGATTTCCTGCGCGCCAAACTGCTCGACAACATGGTGCCGCTGACCGAGCACGCGGTGCAGCGGATGCTGCAGGGCGGTCAGTACGCGTGGGCAAAACGCACGCTCGACAAGGAATTTCCGGACGTCGTCGCGATCCTGATGCGACAGGCCGGCGAATTCGGCTTCGGCTTCGCGTCACGCTCCGAATGGACCCCCGACGAACTCGCGAAGGCTTGCCGCGACTGGGCGAAAGCGATCGTCGCCGAAGCCCAGGGCGACCCGTCGCTGATCGATCCGCTCGCATCGCAGATCAAGGGGGCGGCGCAAGACATCCAGACGCTCGAGGAACTGATGCAGACGCCTGCGTGGCGACTCGCGGAATCGCTGCGGCAACGGGTCTACGAGGCCAAGCTCGCGTGCGAGATGAGCGTCGGCAGCACCGCGCGCGACAAGCTCGGCGAACTGCGCGGGCTGTTGCGGCTCGGGCTCGCGCACGGCTCGTTCCAGAAGCAGGAAGCGCAGCAGATCATGGAGTACCTGCGGCTGCTGAAGCCGGAGATCTTCGTCGAGGAACCGTACGACGTCTTCGCGCGCCTCGCCGCATGGCTGCGCAGCGTATTCACGCCGGCTGCCGCGCGACCGGCGCAGGGTCAGGGACAAGGGCAAAGCCAACGGCGGCCGTAACGGCGCGCCCGATCGCATCGACACACGAAAGCGGCCCGATTCGCGCAATGCGAACCGGGCCGCCGGATGGCCATCGTCGCGACGCGCCCTCCGGGACGAGCGTCGCGCGGTGCCGGGCACCGCTTACTGCGTGGCGCCCTGGGCCGATGCACCGCCTTCCGCGCCGACCGACGCGCCGCCCTCGGTCGCTTCGCCGGCCTTCGCCTTGGCCGAGCCGACATGGCTCTTGGCCGACTTCGCGGCATGCTTCGTGTGCTTCTTGGCCGAGTGGACGGCTGACGACGCGGTATCCTTCGCGCCGTCGGCTGCCGCGCCGG
>NZ_JAAGPB010000254.1:0-12279 GCF_017104585.1 Burkholderia sp. Ac-20392 | reverse complement strand
GCTGGAAGCGCTCGCACGCGAGCGCGGCCTCACGCTGTTCGCGACCTGGCATTCGCGCTGCGCGAGTGCGGTGGCGCCGGCCCGCGCCTGGCTCGCGACGCGCGCGATCCGCGCGGTGCAGGTGCGCTGGAAAGAAGACGTACGGCGCTGGCATCCGGGGCAGCAGTGGATCTGGGAGCCGGGCGGCCTCGGCGTGTTCGATCCGGGCATCAATGCGCTGTCGATCGTCACGCAGATCCTGCCGCGCGAGCTCGTGCTGCGCGAGGCGACGCTCATCGTGCCGAGCGACGTGCAGACGCCGATCGCCGCCGAACTCGATTGCGTGGATACCGACGGCGTGCCGGTGCGTGCGGAATTCGACTGGCGGCACGGCCCGGTCGAGCAATGGGAGATCGCGGTCGACACGGCCGACGGCGTGCTCGCGATCAGCCGCGGCGGCGCGCAGTTGTCGATTGCGGGCGAGCCGGTCTGGCTCGGGCCCGAGCGTGAATATCCGGCGCTGTATGCGCACTTCCATGCGCTGATTGCGCGTGGCGAAAGCGACGTCGACGTGCGGCCGCTGCGGCTCGTCGCCGATGCGTTCCTGTTCGGCCGGCGCGTGCAGACCGACGCGTTCGGCCGCTGACCATGCGGGCGCGCCGCGGCGCGATCACGCACGACGAATCATTACGGCATGAGCCGACACCAAGGAGACACCGCATGAACCGCACGACTCACACGATTCGACGCCAGACGTTGCGCGCGCTGCTGGCCGCGCTTTGCATCGCGCCGCTCGGCATGCAGGGCGCCGCGCGCGCCGACGCGCCGCTGAAGATCGGCTTCCTGGTGAAGATGCCCGAGCAGGCCTGGTTCATCAACGAGCAGAACGCGGCGTCCGCGCTCGGCCAGAAAGAGAATTTCTCGGTCGTGAAGATCGGCACCCCCGACGGCGAGAAAGTGCTCGCCGCGATCGACAACCTCGGCTCGCAGGGCGCGCAGGGCTTCGTGATCTGCGCGCCGGACGTGCGCCTCGGCCCGGCGATCGCCGCGCGCGCGAAGCGCTACAACATGAAGTTCGTGACCGTCGACGACCAGCTCGTCGATTCGACCGGCAAGCCGTTGCCGAACGTGCCGCACCTCGGGATGTCGGCGACCAAGATCGGCAACCAGGTCGGCCAGGCCATTGCCGACGAGATGAAGCGGCGCGGCTGGAAGCCCGAGGAAGTCGGTGCGCTGCGGATCACGAACTACGAGCTGCCGACCGCGAAGCTGCGCACCGACGGCGCGACGCAGGCGCTGCTTGCGAACGGTTTCCGCAAGGAGAACATCTTCGACGCGCCGCAGAAGACGACCGACGACGAAGGCGGCTTCAGCGCGGCCGCGCCCGTGCTCGCGCGCCATCCGAACGTGAAGAAGTGGGTGGTCTACGCGCTGAACGAGGAAACCGTGCTCGGCGCGGTGCGTGCGACCGAGCAGTTGCACATTCCGGCGGCCGACGTGATCGGCGTCGGCATCAACGGCGCGGGCGAGGCGTTCGCCGAATTCCAGAAGAAGGAGCCGACCGGCTTCTACGGGACGATCGCGGTCAGCTCGACGAACCACGGCAAGGACAGCACGCAGAACCTCGTCGAATGGATCCGCAACGGCAAGACGCCGCCGCCCGACACGCAGACGAGCGGCAAGCTGATGACGCGCGCGAACTGGCAGGCCGTGCGCACCGAGCTCGGCATCTGAGCGGCGCAGGCGAGAACGCGATGACGACGCAGACGATGACGGCCGTATCCGATAACGACGGCGGCACATCGCCGCCCGGCGGCCCGCTGCTCGCGCTCGACGGCATCACGGTGACGTTCCCGGGCGTGCGCGCGCTCGATGCCGTGTCGCTGTCGGTGCGCGCGGGCGAAGTGCATGGGCTGATGGGCGAGAACGGCGCGGGAAAGTCGACGCTGCTGAAGGTGCTGTCCGGCGTGAACCAGCCGCAGGCCGGCACGCTGACGCTGAACGGCACGGTGCAGCGCTTCGCATCGACGCGTGCGGCGCTCGAGGCCGGCATCGCGATCATCTACCAGGAGCTGCATCTGGTGCCCGAACTGACGGTTGCCGAAAACCTGATGCTCGGGCAATTGCCGAGCCGGCTCGGCGTGGTCGACGAACGCACGCTCGCCGCGCGTGCGCTCGATGCACTGGAGCGGCTTGGCGAGCACATCGATCCGGGCATTCCTGTGAAGTATCTGTCGATCGGCCAGCGCCAGATGATCGAGATCGGCAAGGCGCTGATGCGCGACGCGCGTGTGATCGCGTTCGACGAGCCGACAAGTTCGCTGTCCGCGCGCGAAACCACGCAGTTGTTCCGGATCATCCGCGCGCTGCGCGCGGAAGGTCGCGCAATCATCTACGTCACGCACCGGATGGAAGAGGTGTACGAACTGTGCGACCGCGTGACCGTGTTCCGCGACGGCCGCCGCATCGACACGTTCGATTCCGTGACCGATCTCGATCGCGACCGTTTGATCGGCTGCATGGTCGGCCGCTCGATCGAGGACGTGTACGGCTACCGGCCGCGCGCCGCCGGCGACGTGCTGATCGAGGCGAAGGGGCTGGCGGGGCCTGGCTTGTCCGAGCCCGTGTCGTTCACCGCGCGGCGCGGCGAGATCGTCGGCTTCTTCGGGCTCGTCGGCGCGGGCCGCTCGGAGCTGATGAAGCTGCTGTACGGCGCCGCGCGTCCGAGCGCGGGGCACGTCGAGCTGAACGGGAAGCGGGTTGCGTTCGGGAGCCCGCGCGACGCGGTGCGCGCCGGCCTCGCGCTGTGCCCGGAAGACCGCAAGCAGGAAGGCATCGTCGCGATCGCGTCGGTGGCCGACAACCTGAACATCAGCGCGCGCCGGCATTTCAGCCCGGCGCGGATGCTGCTCGACGCGCGGCGCGAACGCGAGCTTGCGCAACGCTATATCGAGCGGCTCGCGATCAAGACCCGCGACGGCGACACGCCGATCGGCACGCTGTCCGGCGGCAACCAGCAGAAGGTCGTGCTCGCGCGCTGGCTGGCCGAGCGCATCGATGTGTTCCTGATGGACGAGCCGACGCGCGGCATCGACGTCGGCGCGCGCGCGGAAATCTACAACCTGTTCTACGAACTCGCGGAAGCGGGCCGCACGGTGATCCTCGTGTCGAGCGACCTGGCCGAGGTGATCGGCGTGTCGGACCGGATCATCGTGATGAAGGAAGGACGGATCGCGGGCGAGGTCGCGAAGGCGCAGGCGACGCCCGACGCGCTGATCAAGCTCGCGCTGCCGCGCTAGCGCCCCGCAACGATCAACCGGAATGCAAACGACATGAGCCAGGCAATGCAACCCCAACGCACGTCCCCGTCCCCCGATGCCGCCGCCGCGCCCGCGCGAGCGCGCGGCGGCGTGTGGCAGCTGATCAACCGCTCCGGCATCGTGATGGTGTTTCTCGTGCTGTTCGCGACGCTGTCGCTGACGGTGCCGGACTTCCTCACGTCGCGCAACATCCAGGGCCTGCTGCTGTCGGTCACGCTGATCGGCTCGATCGCGGTGACGATGATGTTCGTGCTCGCGCTTGGCGAGGTCGACCTGTCAGTCGCGTCGATCGTCGCGTTCTCGGGTGTCGTCGCATCGACGCTGATCACCGCGACGCACAGCGTCGTGCTCGGCATCGCGGGCGGCGTGCTCGCGGGCGGAGCGGTCGGGCTCGTCAACGGCGTGCTGATCGCGCGCTGGCGGATCAACTCGCTGATCGTCACGCTCGCGATGATGGAAGTCGTGCGCGGGCTCGCGTTCATCACGTCGAACGGCGATGCGGTGATGATCTCCGAGGAACGTTTCTTCGATCTCGGCGGCGGGTCGTTCCTCGGCATTTCGTATCCGATCTGGAGCAACATCGTCGGCTTCGTCGTGTTCGGCTTCCTGTTGCGCAAGACGGTGTTCGGCAAGAACGTGCTGGCCGTCGGCGGCAACGGCGAGGCCGCGCTGCTCGCGGGGCTGCCGGTGATGCGCATCAAGATCACCGTGTTCGTGCTGCAGGGGCTCGTGACGGGCTTCGCGGGCGTGATGCTCGCGTCGCGGATGAGCCTGGGCGATCCGAAGACGTCGGTCGGGCTCGAACTTGGCGTGATCTCCGCGTGCGTGCTCGGCGGCGTGTCGCTGACGGGCGGCGTCGCGACGATCTCCGGCGTGCTGGTCGGTGTGCTGATCATGGGCTCCGTCCAGGACGCGATGAGCCTGCTGAACGTGCCGACGTTTTACCAATATTTGATACGCGGTGGGATTCTGTTGCTCGCGGTGCTGTTCGACCAGTATCGTCGCAACCAGCGGCGCGCGATGAAGCTCTGACGAAAGCGCGACTGCCCGCGAACGCGACAGATATCGGGAGACGGCATGCAACAGACTCATCCGGCCGCGCAGGCGACGCTGCTGGCCGACAGCCGCAACACGCTCGGCGAAGGCGCGACGTGGTGCGACAGGACGCACGCGCTGTATTGGGTGGACATCGAAGGCGCGCAACTGTGGCGCTGCCGCGCGGACGGCTCCGACCTCACTCCGTGGACGATGCCCGAACGGCTCGCGTGCTTTGCGCTCACGCATGACCCGGACGTGCTGCTCGTCGGGCTCGCGACGCATCTCGCGTTTTTCGACCTGCGCAGCGGTGCGTTCACGCGGATCGTCGACGTCGAGCCCGAGCTGCCGACGCGGCTGAACGACGGGCGCTGCGATCCGTTCGGCGCGCTCGTGTTCGGGATGAAGGACGAAGGCAGCGAGCCGCCGCAAGCAGTCGGCGGGTTCTATCGGCTCAATGCCGACCTGACGCTGGAGCGGCTCGCGTTGCCGCCGGCCGCGATCGCGAACAGCATCGCGTTTTCGCCGGACGGGTCGAGGATGTATTTCTGCGATTCGCTCGTGCGCGAGATTTTCGTCTGCGATTACAGCCGTTCAGGTGTGACCAATGTGCGTTCATTCGCGCGCCTGACCGATGCGGACGGCGACCCGGACGGCTCGATGATCGATCGCGATGGCGGCCTGTGGAACGCGCAGTGGGGCGGCAGGCGTGTGGTGCGCTATGGGCCGGACGGTGTCGAGACGGATCGCGTCGCGGTGCCGACCGCGCAGCCGAGCTGCACGGCGCTCGACGGCGAAGGCCGCCTGTACGTGACGAGCGCGCGCACCGGGTTGAGCGACGATGCGCTGGCCGGCGACCCGCATGCGGGCGGCGTGTTCGTCGCGCAGACGCGGCACGCGGGGCTTCCGACTGCGCGGTTTGCGGGGATGCCCACGGCCTGAATGGCCAGCGATGACTGAGGGAGTCCATCCATTCGCGGACAAGAATCCGGCATGTTCGGAAGGGATGTATTGAACGCGATTTTGCTTATGGACTTCCGTCTTTCCGGCTCATGCTTGATCTGGTTCAGCCTTCCTTCATCCACTCCGGCTCCACATATTCCTTTACCCACATCCACTGACCTGGCTCAAACAAGTTCGTGTACTGGTTTCGCTCCGCTTGCTCGCGAGGGGTCAGCGTGCGGACATCGGGGAATTTATGCCCCTTCCGGATCATATGAATATCCGAGCTGGAAGTCTTGGTATATCCCTGCCAGATCCCCGTTTCAGGACACAGCATCCCCGTGCACAGATTCATCAACCCGTATTTGTGGCGCTTCACTTGTTGTTCTTCCAAGCGGCGCTGTTCGCGTTCCTCCGGTGTCAAAATCTTGTATGTGCGGCGTATCTCGACTATCCACAGTCGCTGCGGAAATGATCCATCCACCGGATTGATGTAACCAAGATCGACGTCGATCGGAAATTTACTCCCTGGAACGTCTTTTGAGCGATAGCGAAAGGACTGCAAGTTGGGAGCATCGGGGGTGCGCCCCCTCATTTCATTTCCATATTCACGATTTCCATCCCCGTCAACCCAATAGTCCTCTAGTTGGAGGAGCGATTTGATTTCCGTGTCAGGCAGATTGGCAACCCTTGCGTCAACGACAATTCTTACCCCAGCCGGAACGATTTTCACCTTATCGCGATTCTCACTGTAGTCATCTGGATCGTCGCCAGTGGAAAATTCAATCTTCGTGCCGCGCAGCGCACGATTTGCGTATTTATAAAGAAACCCTTTTGCGGGAGGATGCGTCCACGTTGTGTAATTTGTTCCGAAGACAATATGTTCGGGATCGTACGATGCATCATCGCGCAGGATCGCCATTGCTGTTTTAAGGATGGCGCGCAGCATGACACGCTGCTCTTCGTCTGTCGCCTGCATTTTAAATCCCTCCCCCAATGGCGTTAAGTGAAGCATCGTATCCTCCTGTGCATGTACCGGGGTTACGCACGAAAGCACGATCAGGGCGGTCCCAATAGGCTTGCACCACTTCCGCACACGCATAAGCATCTTCTTCATGTAACTGGCTCCGGTAACCCTCTTCGAAACTCACCATCTTGGCCGCTGCTTCTGGCGACACTCTCAACAGTTTGCACACCTCGGCCTGTGCAATTGGCACATCGGGCTTCACATAGACTCCGCCCGGTTGATTTTGTATGTATGAAATCATCCAGTAATAGTGAAATACCAACATGCGATGCAGCCCCGCCATCACGCGCGCGTCATCTGGGATAGCGGCTTTTTTGGCTACGTTGAAGACATCCGTGCGCGTGCCGTCCTTGTAAACTTTTGTTGCATGGGAAAACATTGCGTAATCGGCTGGATGTTGCCTAAGTAGCGTCACCATCCAGAACGCCTGCTGGCAGTGTCGTGCTTCGTGATAAAGCATGTCCGCGAATGCCTTCAGCGTCCCATCCAAGGCAGTCGCATTATCCGATGATGTAACAATTTTCGTGACTTCTCTCTCCTGGATAGCTATTGCCCAGTATCTGCCAACAAATGACGCGCTGACATCCGGGCGCATGTTGTATTTGGCAGCACCTTCCGTTGCATTAACAATATCGATCTTGGGAGTCACTCCATTTGACTTCATCGGGTCCGCTGAAGAACCTCTTGGCAATCCAAACGGCCCAGCCGCAAGGGCGGTATTCAATACATTGCCAACCGCAAGCGCGATGCTTTCCTTTGCCCCGTCGGATATCTTGCCGCTCAACGTATTGAACTTGCCCCACTCAATCCCCTTGAGCGCATTCTTCACCGCCATCGCATACGCCTTCGCCACCGGATACTCAACATCGCGGCGCACCGGCATGTCCGGTGGTGTATCGCCTTGTTTAGCCCGGTCGATGAAGTGATGGAAGCGCAACCCGAAGTTCAGCGGATCGCAGGTCGCGAACGCGGCCGGCTGACGCTCGGACGTCGCCCCCTGTTCCGGGGTGCCGACCCTCTTGCCCTTGATCGTTGTGGTGCGTTTGTCGGCGTTCGGTGCTTGAGCGGTGTAAGGCGTCGTGTTGTCGCGCACGACCGCCGCCCGGTTCACCGCAATCACCTTGTCCGGATCGCTCGCCGCCAGCAGTTCCACCGTGCCGAACGCGATGTCGTGGCTCGTCACTACTTCCGTTTCGCCCAACTCGTTGCTCACCCCCTCGATCACGCGGCCATTGTCGAGCGTGACCCGGTACGGCTGGTTCGGTAGCGCGAACCCGCTGTCGTGTTCCACCAGCACAAAGTGCGCGGCATACTGCCCTGGATTGTCGGGTGTGACCGGCAGGCGCATCGGTCGCACCTGCGCGGCGTCTGTCTGATGGCTGCCTGCGTGGATCGTGTGCTCGCCTGCGGTCTTTACGACATAGCCCCGCTCGCTGATGCGAACCTCCGTACTTCCAGCGTGCAGCACGATTTCGTCTGCCGCGTGCAAGTGGATGCTGTCGGCCGTACTCGTGACATTGATGGTCTTCTTTGCGGTGAGGTCAACACCGTCGGTCTGCGCTTCGATCCGCACTTTTCCGGCTGCGGCGACGAGCGCCATGCCGGCCTTGTGCACGAACAACGAGAACGCGGTCGACACGCTCGCGAACAGCGACCGCCCCACGGCAAGCCCGACGTGCCGGCCGCTTGTTATGGCAACATCCTCGCCGCTCGCAATATGAGCGCTACGCTCAGCCGCCAGACTGAATCCGGCTGGGCCGGCCAGTACGATGTCCGCCTCTGTCAATTCCGGGAAATCGTCCGGGCCGGCCGGCGTATTGCCGCGAATCACATCGTTGCGCGCCTTGATCGCCTTGGCCACGTCGCTCTGATCCGCGTCGAGCTGTTGCACCTGATGTCGCTGCGCCAGGCCCGTGAGGCTCTCCTGTAGTTCGCGCGCCCGCGTGAGTCGGCCTATGGCCTCCTTGGCGTCCTTCGCATGGCCCGGGCCGCCCGGTTGACCGTCTGTCGACACGAGCAGACCCTTCAACGCCCGAACCACGCCCCAATCGTCGGTGCGAAGATCGAAGCCTTTGCCACGCGCATCGGCACGCCCTTTCTTTCGGGTGATACGCCGAAGGTGCCCGAGACTGAGTTGCGACGTCCCGGCGTCGCTCGCAAGCTGCGTCTGGATTTGCTCGCGCGTATCGTCGATTGCCAGATGGCCCGACGCGTTGCCGTGGAGTTCTCGTCCGCGAATCACCGATATCGCGTGATTGTGCGGTTGGTCCAGTGCAGGCTGGCGGAACGCGTTGATGGCGCTCCCGATGATCACCGGCAAATCCGGGTCGCCGTAGTAGTGCGACACCGCCACTTCATGACCGATGCGCGGGATGAACGTCGCACCCATGTCGACGCCTTGCCACGGCGACAGCACACGCAGCCAGATGCCCGAATTCTCGTCGTGCTGACCTTGCCGGTCCCATTGGAACTGTACTTTTACCCGACCGTATTGGTCCGTCCAGATTTCCTGCCCGGCGGGGCCGACGACAATCGCTTTCTCCGGCCCACTCAAAACGGGCTTGCGTACGCTGCGCTCGAGCCGGAACGGCTCGTTCGTCGGCAACAGTTCGAACTGCGCGTCGGCGCGATAGGTCTGCGCGCTTCCGGCTCGCCCTGCGACTTCCTCGATATCGAGCGTGCAGGACACAACCACGTATTCACGATTCGCCGCCTGATGTGGATGGCCGATGAGCGTAAAGGTGTGGCCGACCGCGAGGCCACGCAGATTTCCTTTGCCGTTTACCCGTCGCCCGGCACAACGCTGCGCCTCAAGCCGCACGCGCGCGAAGTGCCGCGCCTCCCACTCCGTATCGTTCGGCTGGCCCGTCAGCCCTTGCGCATCGGCGAGCGGTTGACTGTAGTCTCCCCAGTCATAAATCTCGCCATCCGAGCTGGCCGTCGGACGAGGGTCTTCCACGGACACGTCCAGCCTCGCGCGTGGCCGCGTGTAGTCGTAATCCGTGACGCTCACGGCCCCTGTCGTCAATCGACTGGTCACGGACAGCGTGTGGATGTGCTCCTCGTCGATGCGCTGACCGCCGGGTGGCAGGTAGCGCAAGGTCTCGTAAGCCTCCCCGTGCGGTTGGTGTCCGCCCATCGTGTCGGACAAGACCAGACGGTGATGGCCGTCATCGTGTTCGAACCACCACCAGATTCCCCATTCTTCCCAGAGGCGTTGCAGGAACGCCCAGTCGGATTCAAACGTCTGGCGCTGTACGTCGCGTTTCGGGTAGACGCCCCGGAATGCGCCCAGCCGCTTATCGACGGGGTAGGGATACTTCGAGAGCACCGCGTCGGTGATTTCGACGACGGTCATATCCTGAAACAGGCGGCAATCTTGCGTGAGGGTCGCGCGATAGAGCCATGGCCGCAGTTCTAGTTCATACAGGATCGCCTTGCGATCCTGACCGGCAAGCCGCGCCACTTCGACCAATCCGGTGATCTCGCGCGTGCCTGCGCCGATGTTGCCGAGTCCGGCGGCACCCGCCAGACCCGGAATGAACTGCCCCTTGCCTTCGAGCTGGATCGATACGGTGACTTCCGTGCCGACCACCTTATCCAGATCGTGATTGGCCGTGAGGCTCGGCGAAACGGCATAGGCGTCGTCGGTGCGCAGTGTGACGAGGTAGCGGCACTCATCGAGGCGGCCGATGGTTTCGGTGCCTTGCAGGCGTACCGGAATGAACACCGGTAGCCGGTCCATCCCATAGGTCGGCAACGACGCGCCCGCGATGGACAGCGTGCGAGCCTGAGCAAAAATCCCCATTTAAGCTGCCCCCGTCGCTCGCTCACCCATGACAGTCGCACCGCACCCGGTCTTGTCGCCGTGATAACCCACGCGCCGACCGTGATGCGTGCGTTGGCCACTCGCCAGCAACGGGAAAACGTCACCGCATTTCGGACAACGGACACCATGGCCGTCAAGCGCAACACCGATTCCAAGATGCTTCAGATCACTGGCAGCTTCGATGACGGTGCCCCCATGATCGGTGGAGTCTCCAAGTCGAACCATTTCGAGGCCTTGTGCGTTTTTCATCGATGACACTTTCGAGGAATTGAGTCGCTCTTTTACCTCTCATCAAAGCGCCGCACAATTTTCAAGATGGGATTGGGTTATTTTCGATATTTTAATTAGTAGATCGACTGATAATTTCGTACTTATATGAGTTCGTTGCGAATGTGGCGCGTGTCGAGATTGATGTCACGCCTATGCGATTCACCGCCCGACCTGCTGGTAAGATGGCCCGCAATCCCACCCCGCCCGCACCATGAGTTCCGCACCGACCAAACCCGCGAACCCGAAAAACGCCACGAAGAACGCCGCCCGCGCGACGGGCGACAAGCCGAAGGCGCGCGTGCAGCAGCGCCTGACCTACGTGATCGGTGGTCTCGACCGGCTGCTGCGCCGCCACATGACCGACGCGCTCGCACCGCTTGGCATCACGCTCGCGCAATACACGGCGCTGTCGGTGCTCGAGGCGCGCGGCGCGTCGTCGAACGCGCAACTGGCCGAGCGCTCGTGGATCACGCCGCAATCGGCGAATGAAGTGATGAGCGTGATGGCCGCCCGCGGTTTCGTCACGCGTGAAGCCGACCCGTCGCACGGCCGCATCATCCTGCTGACGCTGACCGACGAAGGCGCGGCGATGCTGCGTGAATGCGAAGCCGTCCTGCGCCCGCTCGAGACGCGCATGCTCGGCGACATCTCAGCCGACACAGCCGCGGACGTGCAGCGCGCGCTCGAACTGTTCTCGCGCAACCTGCGCGGCTGACCCCCCTCCAGAAGCTTCATCGCGCGGGCCCGTGGGGCCCGCGTTCGCGTTGCCGGTCGCCTGTCCGTTCCCCGATTCCGTCGTTTCCGCCGCTTTCCGCTCCGGGTTTACACCGGCGCTCGTGTCGCTTGCAATATCAGGTAGCCTGATATTAAATGAAGCCGTCCGCAGCAGGGATGCTGCGCACCGAATCGCACAGGAACGAACGACAGGAAACGATATGAGCAAGTACGACAACCGCTGGCAGACCGTTGAAGTGAAGGTGGAGGCCGGCATCGCGTGGGTCACGCTGAACCGCCCGGACAAGCGCAATGCGATGAGCCCGACACTCAACCGGGAGATGCTGCAGGTACTCGACGCGGTCGAGTTCGACGACGAAGCGAAGGTGCTCGTCCTGACGGGCGCAGGCGCGGCATGGACGGCCGGCATGGACCTGAAGGAGTATTTCCGCGAGATCGACGGCGGCTCCGACGCAATGCAGGAAAAGGTGCGGCGCGACGCATCGGAATGGCAGTGGCGCCGGCTGCGGATGTACAACAAGCCGACCATCGCGATGGTGAACGGCTGGTGCTTCGGCGGTGGCTTCTCGCCGCTCGTCGCGTGCGACCTCGCGATCACGGCCGACGAAGCCGTGTTCGGGCTGTCGGAAATCAACTGGGGCATCCCGCCCGGCAACCTCGTCAGCAAGGCGATGGCCGACACGGTCGGGCACCGCCGCGCGCTGCACTACATCATGACCGGCGACACGTTCACCGGCGTGGAAGCCGCCGAAATGGGTCTCGTGAACAGCAGCGTGCCGCTCGCCGGGCTGCGCGACGCGACGATCGCGCTCGCCGCGCGGCTGATGGACAAGAACCCGGTCGTGCTGCGCGCGGCGAAGCACGGCTTCAAGCGTTCGCGCGAACTCACGTGGGAGCAGTGCGAGGATTACCTGTACGCGAAGCTCGACCAGGCGCAACTGCGCGATCCGGAGCATGGCCGCGAACAGGGGTTGAAGCAGTTCCTCGACGACAAGACGATCAAGCCGGGCCTGCAGGCCTACAAGCGCTGACGCAACCCGACGAGAGACACGCATGGCAGGAGACAACATGACCGACAGACGGATGCTGATCGCCGGCGAGTGGTGCGCCGCCCGCGACGGGCGCACCTTCGACCGATTCAA
>NZ_JAAGPB010000023.1:0-44052 GCF_017104585.1 Burkholderia sp. Ac-20392 | reverse complement strand
GATGCAGTGCATCGCCGGGATTCACTACAACTATTCGCTCGCCGATGCCGTGTGGCCGCTGCTGCGCGAGGTGCGCGACGGGTGCGGGCAGGCCGGCCGCGACGCGCGCGACGCCCGCTCGGCGGGCTATCTCGCGCTGATCCGCAATTTCCATCGCTATGGCTGGCTGCTGCTGTACCTGTTCGGCGCATCGCCGGCGCTGTGCGCGGGCTTCGTCGCGGGCGACCGGCACGGGCTCGACGCGTTCGATGCGCAGACGCTGTACCTGCCGTACGCGACCAGCCTGCGCATGAGCGACCTCGGCTACCAGAACCGCGTGCAGGGTGCTTTCGCGCCGTGCCTCGACAACCTGCCGGCCTACCTGGAAGGGCTCGCGCGCGCGGTCGCGCAGCCGTGCCCCGAGTACCAGGCGATCGGCGCGAAGCGCGACGGCGAGTGGCTGCAGCTCAGCACGCACCTGCTGCAGATGGAGAACGAGTTCTATTCGTCGATTCGCCCCAAGCGCACGGTGCGCAGCGGCGAGCGGCCGCTCGATGCGCTGCGCAGCCGCGGCGTCGAATACGTCGAGGTGCGTTGCCTCGACATCGACCCGTTCGCGCCGCACGGCGTCGCCGAGACGACGCTGCGCTTCGTCGACGCATTCCTGCTGTTCTGCGCGCTCGACGACAGCCCGTGCTTCGCGGGCGCCGAGCGGGACACGTGCCGGCGCAACTTCGCGACGGTCGCGCGGGAAGGGCGGCGTCCGGGGCTCGAGCTGCAGCGCGGCGACGAACGCGTGGCACTGCGTACCTGGGCGCACGAACTGCTTGCGCGCATCAACGAGGCAGCCGGCGTGCTGGACCTGCAACGCGGCGACACCCGCACGACCGCCGCGCTCGACGCGCAATACGCGAAGCTCGACGATCCGCGGGCGACGCCGTCGGCGCACGTGCTCGATGCGCTGTGCGCGCTGCGTGGCGATCCGCGCGGCGCGTGCTTCGCATTCGGGATGCGGCAGTCGCTCGCGCATACCGAAGCGTTTCGCGCACGGCCGCTGCCGCCCGACGTGCAGGTGCGCTTCGACGCAACGGCGGCCGAGTCGCTGGGTCGGCAGGCCGACCTGGAGCGCACGCAGATCGGCAACTTCGACGCGTTCCTCGCCGCGTATCACGCGGGAACGCTGAACCAGGAATGCGGCGAGCCGACGCGCGACGCGCGCTGACGGGGCCACCGCATCGAATCCATTCCCCGGAGGACAGATGAGCAGTATCGCGGAAATGAAAACCGAACGCGGCTTCTCGGCGCGCGCAGCCGGTGCGGGCGCGCTGGCGTCGTTCGTCGGCTTCGCGTCGACGTTCACGCTGATCGTGAATGCGCTGACGAACGTTGGCGCGACGCGCGCGCAGGCCGCGTCGGGCCTGATGGCCGTCTCGATCGTGATGGGGCTGGCCGGCATCGTGCTCAGCTACCGGACCCGGATGCCCGTCAGCGTCGCTTGGTCGACGCCCGGCGCGGCGCTGCTGCTCGGCCTGGGCGCGGTGAAGGGCGGCTATCCGGCCGCGGTCGGCGCGCTCGTGCTGACCGGCGTGCTGCTGACGCTGGCCGGGCTGTGGCGACCGCTCGGCCGCGCGATCTCGAAGATTCCGCTGCCGATCGCCAACGCGATGCTCGCGGGGATCATCCTGAACCTCTGCGTCGCGCCGGTGCATGCGATCGCGCAGTATCCGCTGTACGTCGCGCCGATCCTGCTCGTCTGGGTCGTGATGATGCGGGTCCGCAAGATCCTCGCGGTGCCGTGCGCGGCAGTCGCGACGCTGGTCGTGATCGCGTTCATCGCGCGCACGGGCGGCGTGGGCGCGGCCGGCATGCTGCCGCATCTCGCGCTCGTCGGGCCGGTGTTCTCGGCGTCGACGATGGTGAGCGTCGCGGTGCCGCTGTTCATCGTGACGATGGCGTCGCAGAACATCCCGGGCGTCGCGGTGCTCAACGTCAACGGCTACCGGCCCGAAGCGTCGAGGCTGTTTACCGCCACGGGGCTGTGCAGCCTGGTCGCCGCGCCGTTCGGCGGGCCGCCGATCGGGCTGGCCGCGATTACCGCCGCATTGTGCGCGGGCGAGGAGGCCGGCCCCGACGAATCGCGGCGCTACTGGGCCGGCATCGTCTGCGGCGCCGCATACATCGTGTACGGGCTCGCGGCGAGCGCCGCGACGCTGTTCATCGCGGTCGCGCCGCCGATCATCATCGAGGCCGTCGCCGGCCTCGCGCTGATGAACGCGCTCGGCGGTGCGCTGCTCAACGCATTCACCGACAAGGACGCGCGCGAAGCGGCGATCCTGACCTTCCTCGTGACGATGGCCGGCCATGCGTTCCTCGGCATCGGCGGCGCGTTCTGGGGGCTGCTGACCGGCATCGGGCTCACGTTCGTGCTGCGTCGCGCGGAGGGCCGGTGATGCCGCGCGACGACGCGGCCCGACGCAGTCCTGTAGTCACCATCGAAAAAAACGGAGAAGACATGCAGCACACCATCGAGAAAATCACCGCGACACCGGTGTTCGCGCGCGGCGACGCGGAGATTGCCGGCGTCCGGCTGTCCGGCAGACTGTCGGGCGTGATCGTCGAGATCGAGACGTCGCAGGGCGTGGTCGGCCACGGCTTCACGGCGATTACCGACGAGGCCGTCGTGGCCGCGGCGATCGACCACGTCGCCGCGCCGAACCTGGTCGGGATGAACATCGTCGAGCGCGAGCGCATTCTCGACAAGCTGGTCTGGCTGCTGTGCCCGCGCGGGCAGACCGGCTACGCGGGGCACGTGATTTCCGCGATAGACATCGCGGTCTGGGACGCGATCGGCAAGATCGCCGGCATGCCGGTATGGAAGATGCTCGGCGGCGCGCGCCCGGTGGTGCCGCTCTACACGACGTTCGGGTTCGCGTCGGTCGAGCGCGCGGAACTCGTGCATGCCGCGCGCGCACTCGTCGCCGCCGGGCATCGCCGCATCAAGATGATCGTCGGCTATCACGCGCTCGCGCGCCGCAACGAAGGACGGCCGCTCGAGCAGGTCGTCGCGGACGACGTGGCGCGCGTGCGCGCCGTGCGCGACGCGGTGGGCGACGCCGCCGAGATCTACATCGACGCGAATTGCGGGCTCGATCACTACCACGCGCTGCGGCTCGCCGAGCGCGTGGCCGATTGCGACATCGGCTTCTTCGAGGAGCCGATCGCGGACAACGACCCCGCCAAGCTCGCCGACCTGAGAAAGCGCGGCGGCATTCCGGTCGCGACCGGGCAGAGCGAGGGGCAATTGTTCCGGTTCCGGGATTTCCTCGTCAACGAGTCCGTCGACATCCTGCAGCCGAACGTGTGCGTGTGCGGCGGCTTCTCGGTGGCGACGCGCGCGGCCGCGCTCGCGCAGGCGTTCGGCGTGCCCATCGACAACGGCGGTACGTTCCCGTTCCACAACATGCACCTGCACGGCGGGCTCGCGAATGGCGGCTCGGTCGAGTGGCACGTCGTCGCGGTCGAGATCTGCCGGAACCTGTTTACCGGCCTGCCGGCCGAGCAGAACGGGACGCTGGCGCTGCCCGATGCGCCGGGCCTCGGCTTCGGCATCAATCGCGACGGCGTGCGCGAGTTCTCGTCGGGCCCGGGATCGCAGGGGCACGGCAAGGCCTGACCGGCCGTCGGCGTCATGGCCTGTCCGCCGACGCGCGCGGGCAGGCGACGGCGTCCTCGCAGTTGCTGGAGACGGGGGCGCGCGGCTGCATGATCGACGCGCACCCGTTGCCCGAACCGCAAGCGGCCGGCGAATCAGGCTCGCGCGTTGACGCTCGACGCGCTCAGATGTGCGTCGTGTGAGGCGCGAGTGTCCGCACGATGTTGATGAAGCTGGCGAGGACGGGCCCGATATCGTCTTTCCGCCACACGAGGCCCGTTTCAACGGTCGATGGCCCGTGTGCCAGCGGACGATAGACGACGCCCGTCCGTCGCAGGTTGCGCAGCGATTGCGGAACCACGGCGACCCCCATGCCGGCGGAAACGAGGCTGACGATCGTCTGCATCTGGATCGCTTCCTGGCCAATGCGCGGGACAATGCCGACGGAACTGTAGCACTCCATAATGGTGTCGTAGAAAGCCGGCGCGAGATGCCGCGGGAAAATCACGAGCGGAAGCGCCGCGACGTCCGGCAGATGAATGGGGACATCCTCGGGCGCGTTCGACGCGGCAGCCGGAATCGCGAGCACGAGCGGCTCGCTCACGACCGGCAGATACGATAGTTCGGCCGCATAGCGTGGCGGTACGGGCGGGACGATCAGGCCCGCGTCGATGTGGCCTGCGGCCAGCGCATCGATCTGCACGTCGCTCGTCGCTTCGGTGAGTTGCAGCCGCACCAGCGGATAGCGGGCACCGAATTCGCGCAGCAGCGACGGCAGGAGCCCGTAGTCGGCAATCGACACGAAAGCGAATGACAGTTTCCCGGTTTCACCGCGCGCGAGACTCTGCGCGAGCCGGGGAAGCGCCTCGGCCTCGGCGAGCAGTTTGCGCACTTCGGGGAGCAATGCCTCGCCGACCGGGGTGAGCGCAACCGTCCGGTTCGTACGCGCGAACAAGACTACGCCGAGCTCCCGCTCCAGCGAACGGATAGCCTGCGAGAGCGGGGGTTGGGTAATTGAAAGGCGCACGGCAGCCCGGCCGAAGTGCCGCTCCTCGGCAACGGCCACGAAGTAGTACCACTGGCGTAGATCGGGTGGGGAATTGGACATTCTCTTTATTTGAAATGCGACCAATAGCGATGAACAATATATTGGACAAGCGGTATGTAGCGCATGGGCTTGCCGGTCTGCGTGCTGAAGATGGGGCGGGCCGCCCGTTGAGGGCTGCCGGTGTCTCCTTCATTCTGTCATTCTCGCGAACGGTGGCCGCGTAGCAGCCGTGTATCGCTGTGTCATCCGGACGGAACACACGTCGGTCTGTTCGAATATTTTTTCGTCACCTTGATGTGACGAGTGAGCAGACACAAGTGGGATTTTACCTACCTCGGCAAGCGGATTTTATCTATTTCCGGGAAGCGCGGATTGCAGTGTTCGCGAGCGCTATTGATCGGCAACAGGATGTTATCGGTTATCCGATTGGTCGTTTTTGATTTAACGACGGGATTCCGCGAATCAATGACGAAATTTGGGTCGTCTTGATGGAAAGGAGGGATCGATGCGGGAACGTGGAGGCAATTGACACAGTGTTCGATCGACATCCCGATGTCGTTGTAGTCGCATTGAGGGGATTCGAACGCCACTTCACTTCAGGCGCTTGGCAGCCCACCTTCTTATTGATTCGAGTGGCGGGCTGACCGGCGCCTCGATCCGGTTACACGACCATCGGCATCGATGTCGTGAACGCATCCGCCAGAAACTCGCCGTCCGCCAACCGATGGTGTTGAATGAAGTCGCGCTGCGCGGATTCGATCATCACCGGCGCGCCGCATGCATACACCTGGTGGCCCGACAGATCGGGCAGGTCCTCGATCACCGCGCGATGGACGAAGCCGGTGCGACCCGTCCACTGGTCGCCGGCGTCAGGCTCGGAGAGCACCGGCACGTACTTGAAGTTCGGGATCTCGCGCGCCCACTGCTCGGCGAGCTCGTCGAGATAGATGTCCTTCTTGCGGCGTGCGCCCCAGTAGAGCGTCATCGGGCGCGTGATGCCCGAGTGCTTCACATGCTCGACGATCGCCTTGATCGGCGCGAAGCCGGTGCCCGATGCCAGCAGCACGATCGGCTTGTCGGAGTCTTCACGCAGGAAGAAGGTGCCGAGCGGGCCTTCGAAGCGCAGGATGTCGCGCTCCTTCATTGCGCCGAACACATGGTCGGTGAACTTGCCGCCCGGCATATGGCGGATGTGCAGCTCGATCGGGCCTTCCTCGTGCGGTGCGTTCGCCATCGAGTAGCTGCGGCGCGAGCCGTCCTTCAGGATGAACTCGACGTACTGGCCCGCGAGATACTGCAGGCGTTCGTTGGCGGGCAGCTGGAGCTTCACGACCATCACGTCGTCGGCCTTGCGCTCGAGTGCGGCGATCCGGCACGGCAGCTTCTTGACCTGCACGCCGTCGACGCCGGCGATTTCACGCACGTCGATTTCGAGATCGCACTGCGCCTTCGAGCAGCACAGCAGCGCGAGGCCGCGCGTGCGTTCGTCGTTGGACAGTGCCGACGCGGCGTGCGGGCCCTGTTCGATCTGGCCCGACACGATCCGGCCTTTGCAGGTGCCGCACGCGCCGTTCTTGCAGCCGTACGGCAGAGGGACGTTCTGGCGCAGCGCGGCCGCCAGCACGGTTTCGTCCGATTCGACCTGGAATTGCCGGCCGCTTTGCGTCAGTGCGACTTTGAATGTCATGGTGTGTTCGACGGCGGTGTGCGGACACGGGTGTCGCTCGATCACACCGCGCGTCCGCACGTCAGAGGGAGGAATCAGGCGGTTCGGATGACCGCTTGCGCACGTATCCGCCAGCCGAGCGCTGCCGCAATCGCGGCGAACCCCACCAGCGCCCACATCGGCAATGACAGCCCGAGAATCGGCGGATACAGCGTTTCGCACAACCCGCCGACCTTGAAGACCAGCGGCAGCCAGTGCGCCGGAGGCAGGCTGTCGACCACCGGCTGCAACGCATCAAAGCCGCAACTGAACCCCGGGTGAGCCTGCACGTAGATGTGCCGTATCGCGACCGCCGCACCGGCCAGCGCAGCCGCCAGCGAGAGTGCGCGCAGCAACGCGACGCGGCGCCCGCCTGCTGCGGCCACGAACGCGCACAGGGCGATCAGCAGGAACAGGTAGCGCTGGATGATGCACAGCGGGCACGGTTCCTCCTGCCACGCCAGCTGGATCCACAGTGCGCCGCCGACGAGCGCGAGGCTGGCCACGCCGATCGCCAGCAGCGTCCACCGTTCCGCGCGCGTGGCGTCGATCGGGGCGCTCATCGCACGGCTCCGAGTGCGCTGACCAGCGACTCGAACACGCGGTCGACATCGCGCTCGTCGGTACGCCAGTTGCAGAACGCGGCGCGCAGGCCCCAGGTGCCCGCATGCACCGTCGTCGTGATGAAGACGTCGCCGAGATCGCGCACCGCGCGCATGTACGCGTTGACGCGTGCCTCGTCGGGCTGCTCGGCAAGCGTGAAGCAGACGACGTTGACGCGGGTCGGCGCCAGCAACGCAAGGCCCGGCTGCTCGGCGATCTGCCTGCCGAGCCGGTGCGCGAGCGCAATGTTGCGCCGGACGATTTCCGCATGGCCGTCGCGGCCGTACGCGGCAAGCGCGAACCAGGTGGACAGCGCGCGCAGCCGGCGCGAATTCTCCGGCGTCAGGTGGACGAAGTCCGGATTGTCGGTTGGCACGCCCAGGTAGGCGGAGCTGTTCTGGAAGACCCGCACCTGCAGGTCGCGCCGGCGGCTGAACTGCACCGCGGCGTCGTACGGCACGTTCAGCCACTTGTGCAGGTCGATGCAGATCGAATCGGCGTCGTCGAGGCCGCGCACGAGCGCGGCGTGATCGGGCGACAGCGCGGCGAACGCGCCGAACGCCGCATCGACGTGCAGCCAGAACGGATAGCGCGAACGGAGCGCGGCGATCGCCTGCAGCGCGTCGTAGTCGACGGTATTGACGGTGCCGGCGTTCGCGACGACGATCACCGGCTCGCCCTCGAAGCGCTGCAGCGCAGCCTCGAGCGCGTCGACGTCGATCGCCTCGCGGTCCTTCAGCGTCGGGATCTTCTGTACCGCGCGACGCCCGATGCCGAGCACGGACAGCGCCTTGTAGATGCTCGAGTGCGGGGTGCCGGACAGCACGCGGATCGGCGGCAGCATGCCCACGCCATCCTCCGCGATGTCGACATGCTCAGGGCAGCGTTCGCCCAGCCATTCGCGGCCGATGGCGAGCCCGACCAGGTTCGACATCGTCGCGCCGCTGACGAGCACGCCCTGCTGCGCATCCGACAATCCGAACAACTCGCGCAGCCGTGCGACGGTTTCGCGCTCGAGATCGGGGGCCGAGCTGTCGATGCCGGCCGTCGGGTTCTGGTCATACACGCTCGTCAGCCAGTCGCCGGCGAGCGCGGCGGGCGTTGCGCCGCCTGTCACGAAGCCGAGGTAGCGCGCGCCGGCGCTTCCGGAGAATCCGGGCGCCCAGCGCGCCAGGAAATCGTCGAGCGCCGCGTCGAAGCCGGGGCCTCGGGCCGGCAGCGGTTGCGGCACGGCAGCGGGTGGCGCGAGCGCGGCCGGGCGCTCGTCGATGCGGTCCAGCACGTCGAGCGCGTGATCGAGGGTACGCTGCAGAACCGCTTCGATGCCGACGAGGTCGTGTGAGAGTTTGGCGTCCATGCTGTCAGTGGGGTGGGTGGAGGAAAGAAACGGACATCACGCGCGCGGGCGCAACGTCGCATACCAGAACAGCAGCGCGGTCGCGCTGAACGCGGCGCCGAGCGTACAGACGCCGGCCCAGCCGAAGCGCGCATACACGTAGGTCGACGCGATCGAGCCGGACGCGCAGCCGGCGGCGTAGAGCAGCATGTAGCCGGCCGTCAGGCGGCTGCGTGCGTCGGGGCGCACGCCGTAGATCAGGCTCTGGTTGGTCACGTGCACCGCTTGCAGGCCGAGGTCGAACGCGACGACGCCCACGACGAGCGCCGCGAGCGAATGCATCATGAGCGCGGTGGGCAGCCATGACACGAGCATCAGCGCGAGCCCGATGCCGGACGTCCATTGCGCGAGGCCGCGATCGGCGAGACGGCCGGCGCGCGAGGCGCCGAGCGCGCCGGCCGCGCCCGCGAGCCCGAACAGCCCGATCTCCGTGTGCGACAGCGACAGCGGCGGTGCGCTGAGCGGCAGCACCATCGGCGTCCACAGCGTCATGGCGGCCGCGAAATGCAGGAAAGCGATGAAGGCGCGCACACGCAGCACGCGCTCCTGCGCGAAGAGGGCGAATACCGACGCGATCAGGCGCGGGTACGGCTCGGCGACACCCGGAAGGCGATGGTGCGGGAGGACGCGCGACAGGACGACGGCGAGCAGCAGCATGACGCTGGCCGACGTGAAATACACCGCGCGCCATCCCGCGAGGTCGGCGATCGCGCCCGAGAACGTGCGCGCGAGCAGGATGCCGAGCACGATGCCGCTCGTCACGGTGCCGACGACCTGCCCGCGTTCCGCCGGTTCGGCGAGCCCGGCCGCGAACGAAACTAGCACCTGGGTGACGACGCTCAGAAAGCCGATCAGCGCCATGCCGGCGAACAGCACGGATGCGCGCGTGGCGGTGGCGATCGACAGCAGCGCGAGCGCGCAGACGACCGACTGGATCAGGATCATCCGGCGCCGATCCCACAGATCGCCGAGCGGAACGAGGAGGAGGAGGCCGAGCCCGTAGCAGATGCTCGTGATCGTCATGACGCCGCCGATGGCGGCGCGCGAGATGTCGAACTGGTGCGCGAGCGTGTCGAGCAACGGCTGCGCGTAGTAGACGTTGGCGACGGCGAATCCCGCCGTCGTCGCGAACAGCAGCGTGACGGGGCGCGTCAGCGTGGCGTGGGCGGGCGCCGCGTGGGTCTGCGGGGCGCGCTGGAGCGGAGACAGTTGTTCGAGGCTCATGATGGTGACGGGTGGCGAACCGGCATGAAGAAAGCAGGCGGGGCGGCGCACGCGGGTCGCGCGGACCGCCCCGGGAAACGGCCAGGCGCGTGGGGTAGCCCGCGCGGCCGCGTTACTGCAGCGACTGGCGCATGTTCTCCATCACCTGGCCGGCGCCTTCGTAGTAGTCCTTCTCGACGTTGAAGCGGATCAGGCAGCCGATGCAGATGTCCCGGATCGCGGCCGGGTTCTGCGTCGCGAGCGGCAGCAGCACGCGCTTCACCAGGCTGTTGCCGTGCACCACGTCGATCTTCGTGTGCAGCACGTGGTAGGCGATGACTTCCTCGGGCACCTGGTGGCGGCGCATGCCCTTCACCATCTTCGAGAAGCGGTACGGCACCGTGTCCTCGAGCAGCGTCAGCGTGCCGAGCAGACGGACCACGTACCAGCGACGCAGCGCGTACATCGACAGCAGGTTGCCGTTCTTCAGCGCGAGCGCCGACGACAGGATCGACGGATCGAAGCGCTGCAGGTACTGCCGGAAATGCGGCTCGGCCTTGCCGAACAGCAGCGTGTGCATGCCTTCCAGCTCGCCGAGCCCCATTTCGTCCCAGAAGTTCTCCGCGACCGCGAGCTTCATGTCGCCCAGCATGCCGATCTGCGACAGCGCGATCGTGTCGTCGAAGCGTCCGTCGACCTGCGCTTCGAGGCAGACGTAGAACGCGAGCTGTTCGAGCGACGCTTCCTCTGCGAGAAAGCGGAAGAACGGCGCGACGGCTTCGCGATTCGTGCGACGCAGCGTGTAGTACCACTCTTCGAGTTGTTCGGCGTTCTCGGGCAGCCCGGACAGGTCGAGACGCGATTCCTCGTGAAGATTCCACTCGCTTTCCAGCGCCACGATCTCGTCGTATTCCGACGGTTGCGGAATCGTGTCGTATGCGCTCGGCGGCGCGAGTTCGCGCAGGTAGAACGCGTTCAGGCGCTTCTGTGCGTCGAGCGTATTGCAGCGCGGAACGTCGGCCGTTTCGGGGCCGTGTGCCGCGTGGATCAGGTGCTGCGCTGCTGCTTGAATCGCTTGCGTAGACATGCTTGTCGCTCCAGTCTCGGGATGGGAGGGATTGCGGACCATACGACTCCGCTGATGGCGGACACCGGCGCCAAGGCCGCGCGGCGAAGCCGACGATGAAGGGAAATGTACTGAACGCGATGCACGACGGTTAGCCGGCGCGTCTCAATGGATTGACAGTGCGTCCCATCCACGCGGCATTCGGCGCGGGCGGTTGCACAGAAACGAATCGTCGGTTTGTTGGGACAAAAACGCTAACGGTGACGGCCGCGCTTTTCATACATTACGTGCACCGGGCTCGCTGCTGCGTTCGCAGGTGACGGCGGCCCGGACGGACACGGAGGATGAAGCGATGCACAGACTGACGTTGCTGCCGCAGGGTATCGAAGTATGGCTTCCGGATCGCGCCGCGCTGACGGAGCTCGACTTCGAGCTGCACGGACAGGAATCGATTCCGTTCGGCTGCCGGGCGGGTGCGTGCGGCGCCTGTGTCATCGAAGTCCTGGACGGCCTGCCCAATCTCGGCAGCCGGCAAGTGGAAGAAACGGCCTTTCTCCACACGCTCGGATATCCGGACGAGCGCTTCAGGCTCGCGTGTCAATGCCGGCTGACCGGCGCGGCGACCGTGCAGGTCGCCACGTCCGACGGCTGAATCCATCAACGTTGCGTTCCATGCCTGTCTCCACGTCATTTATATAGGATTTCTTATGAGTAATCGTGTGAAAAACGCCGGTCTCGAGCACCGTACGCCGTTCCTGAATGCAGCCGCAGGCGCGCAGTTGCGCGGCGAGATCGATGCGCTGATCGATCGTCAGATCGACACGTGGTACGACACCGTGCCGTACGCCGCGCACCTCGAAGGCAAGACCGTCGACAGCGAGTACTACCGTCGTCACCTGATCGAAACGGCGTGGCGCATCCGGCTGCTGCGCGTGTCCGAATCGAAGGCGCTCGCCGAGATCGCGAAGCGCAGCCCGGAAGCGGCGCAGATCTGGGCGAACTACGAGCGCGAGGAAATGCTGCACGACGACCTGTTCATCCAGGATCTCGAGCGCGCCGGCGTCACGCGCGACGCGTTTCTCGCGACGGAGCCGTACCTGTCGACGAAGCTGCTGACCGGCTACTTCTCGTATCTGCTCGATCACGAGGGCCCGCTCGGTGTCGTGGCGTACTCGTATCTGGTCGAGTACGTGAACGTGAAACTCGAGCCGCGCAAGATCGAGGCGCTGAAGGATTCGGTCGGCGAGCAGAACATCGGCGGGCAGATCGCGCATTCGCACACCGACATCAACGACGACCATCCGGGCGAAGTGTGGGCGGCGATCCGCTACCTGCTGCGCGACGACGATGACATCGCGGCGCTGAAGCGCTATCTGGGCGAACACCAGACGGTTCTCGCGCTGTACTTCAAGGAACTGTACGACGACAAGATTGCGTCGACGCTGAAGGCGGCAGCCTGACGGGAGAGCCGACATGCTGGCTGATGGCGTTCTGATTCTGAGTCACTGCGGTTATTCGTTCGTCGAGGATCTGGTCGCGGCGATCGGCCAGCGGCAATTGCACGCGTACGTCCTGACTTCCCGGCCGCTGCCGGAGCACGCGGGGCGCCTCGACGCGCTCCGCGCGCTGGCGGCCGGCGTCCATGCGGGCGACGCGCACGAGCTGTCGGAGGAGGAGGTCGACCGCACGCTCGACGCGTTGCAGGCGCGCGGCGTGCGGGTGCGGGCCTGCATTTCGGTATGGGAAGGCTACCGTGGGCTGATGGCCCATGCGAATGCGCGCCTGGGGGTCGCGGATCTTGCCCCAGCACAAGTCGAATCGCTGCGCGACAAGCTCCATGTCCGCAACGCGCTGCATGCGGTGGGCCTCTCCAGCCGAACCGCGCGCACGCTCACGCCGGACGTGCTGCGCGCGCTGCAGGCGACGGGCGGCGACTATTTCGTGAAGCCGGTGCAGGGGATCGCGTCGTACGGCGCCTTCCGGCTCACGCACGACACGACCTGGGCGACGCTCGAGGCGATCGCGGCCGAAGCGCGGGCGGACACGGTCTATGCGTCGGTGCTCGGCGACGGCGTCCGGTTCATCGCGGAAGAGTACGTGAGCGGAACCGAGTGCAGCTTCGAGGTGCTGGTGGTCGACGGGCGTCTGCATGTGGTCGCGATTCACGAGAAATGCGAGCTGACCGAAGCGAACGGCACCGTGCTGGAAGACAGCTGCACCAGCCCGCCGGTATCGATCGCCGCGCATGAATGCGCGGCCGGCATCGCGTGGCTTGGCAAGGTGTTCACGCACCTGGCGCTCGACTGGGGCTGCTTCCATGTCGAGGCCCGTTTCGACGGCGCACGATGGGATCTGATCGAGATCAATCCGCGCGTGGGCGGCAGCCTGATTTCGCCGAGCGTGAAGGCGCTCAATGGCGCGGCGAGCCTGCTCGACATGTGGCTTGCGGTGCTCCTGCTGGATGCCGATGCCGCGCGTGCGTCGCTCGCGCACCTCGCCTATGGCGCCGACGGCCGCGCATCGGGGCCGAACGCGACGGTCTTCCGCGTCTACTTCGCGTCGCCGGGGCGGATCGAGTCGATCGTGCTCAATCCGCTGCCGCGCGCGCCCGTGGTGACGCAGGTGTTGCTGAAGTCGGGTGACGAAGTCGACCCGGCATCGCGCGAAGTATTTCTCGGTCAGTTGCTGTGGTCGATGAGCCGCGCGGAACGCGACGCCGAACTCGACGCGCTGCTCGCGGCTTCCGCGGATGCCATCACTGTGCACTACCGGGTCGCCGAACCCGCGCTGGGAGCCTGATCATGACTGCTCGTTCCGCATCGACGCTGTTGATCGTCGACTACAACCTGAGCCGGGTGGAAGACGTCGCGCACCTGGCACGCCACGCGCGCGAGCGCTACGGCGCCCGGACGGTGCTGATCCGTTCGGGCCCGAGCGAACGTGACCGGCGGATCTGCGACGACGTGATCGATCTCGACCCGCTCGCGGACGGCTTCGTCGATGCCGCCGTTGCGCAACTCGCGGGCATCGCGGGCGACCTGCGGGCCGGTATCGTGTTCTCGGACAACGCTGTCCAGCAGGGCGCCGCGCTGCTGGAGCGGCTCGGCCTGGCGGTCGATTCCGCGTCGCTCGCGGCCGGTGCGTTCAGCAAGCACGCGTATCGGGTCGCGGAGCACCGCGTGCGTGCGCTGCTCGAAGCGCAGCGCGTGATGGTGCCGGACTATGCGGAGGTGGCGTCGGTCGACGATCTGCGGCGCTTCGCCGCCGCGCATCCGGGCGGCTTCGTCGTCAAGCCGTCGTGCGAGGGCAACAACCGCGGGGTGGTGGTCGTGCGCAACGGTGACAGCCTGGAAGCCGCGTTCGGCGAGGTCGCGCCGTATTTGGCGGGCGGCGTGATCTGCGAAGCGTTCATTCCGTTCGCGCGCGAATTCTCGTTCGACGGCCTGGGGGCGCTGGCGTTTACGACCGAGAAGGTCAGCGCGACCGGCCGCTATCCGGTCGAGGTTGCGCAGATCCTGCCGTCGCGGCTCGCCGATCACGAAGCGGACACGCTCACGCGCGCCGGTCGCCTCGCCAATCTGCTGGTCGGACAACGCGACGGCCCGTTTCACAACGAGATCAAGCTCAGCGACGACGGGTTGCAGGCCGCGGTCGTCGAACCGAACCGGCGTCCGGCGGGCATGAAGATCTGGTGGCTTGCGCGCTGGGCCTACGGCGTCGATCTGTTCCACGCGTGGATCGACACGGTCTGGGGCGTCGCGCCGCCCGTGACGCTGCCGGCGCCTGCACGCTTCGCCGCGGCGGTGATGCTGGGGGTCGCATACGACCGGCAGTTTTCACCGCAGGACGTGCGTGCCGGCGCGGACCCGCTCGGTGACGCGATCGCCGACACCGTGCGCACGCTCGGCTTGCGCGACGGCGCGCTGCAATCGCAGGGCTTCGAATGGCTGCATGCGGAGCGGCGCTTCGTTCACGCGATCGCACGCGACAACGCCGATTTCGTCGCGCTCGCCTGCATCACGCTCGAACCGGGCGACGTTGATATTCGCGACGTCGTCGCGACGCTGCGCGCGAGCTGGCCGGTTGCGCTCGATGCGGCCTGTGAAGTGCGCGCGGCGGCGTGACGCCACCGTCAATCCATTGGTCCGGAGACCGCGATGAACATTCTCGTATTGCACCGCGTGCCCTATCCGCGCATCGACTATGCGCGCGGCATCGATCACGATCGGCATGACGTCACGTATTTCGGCAAGCCCGACATTCTCGACACGATTCCGGCGGAGCTGCGCTGCTCGCGTGTCGAGCGGGCCGGCGACGCGTCCGCGTTCGACGAGGCGAGTGCCTGGCTCGAAGCCCGTCCGCAACGATTCGACGTCGTGATTTCTTTGTCGGAATACGAATTGATCGACGCGGCGAAGCTGCGGGCGCGATTCGGCATCGCCGGCAAATCGGTCGATGAAGTGATGCTGGTGCGCGACAAGGTGAAAATGAAGGCGGCGGTGCGCGACGCCGGTGTGCGCGTGCCGCGCTTCCTGCCGTTGCGCACGTGGATCGACGCGCAGGGGCACACGCCGTGGCACGGCAAGACGGTGCTGAAGCCGCACAGCGGCGCGTCGAGTGCCGACGTCGTCGTGTTCGACACGCCCGCCGCATTGGTCGATGCGTTGGCGGCGGGGCGCACGGGCGTCGCCGCGCTCGATTCGGACGCGCCGAGAATCCAGGATTTTCAGCTGGAGGAATTCGTCGACGGCCCGATTCTGCATTTCGACGGCATCGTCGCGGACGGCACGCCACGCGCGATCACCGCGAGCCGCTATGTGGGCACCTGTCTCGGCTACGCGGCGGGCCAGCCGCTCGGTTCGTTCCATTTCGCGCTGAGCGACACGGCCCGGCGCTGGGTCGAGCGCGTGCTGGCCGCGGTGCGCATCGACACGGGCAGCTTCCACCTGGAGGCGATCGAACAGGACGGCGAGCTGGTGTTCCTCGAAGTCGGCAACCGGGTCGGCGGTGCGGACGTGGTCGCGACGTTCGAGCTCGCCACCGGCATCCACCTGCCGTCGGTCGAACTGCGATTGCTGATCGGCGAGCCGGCCAGCCTGCCGGTACGCACCGCGTTCGCGCAGCAGCTGTGGCATGGCTGGTTCGTGTTTCCGGGCCATCACGTGCAGGGCGGCCGATTCCACGGGTTCTCCGGCATCGAGCCATTCCGCACGAGCCCGGCGGTACTCGCGTGGGCCGAACTCGAGACGGGCCGCGCGTTCGCATCGAATGTCACGTACTCGGCGCGCGAAACCCCGCTCGCGGGGATCATCGGCACGCCGAGCCCGGACGAGACGCGCGAGTGGATCGAGCGGCTGTTCGCCTCCGCATCGCTGTGCCTCTCCGTGCCGGCGTCTTCCTGACGCACGGGCTTTTCGACAGGAGCCGAACATGGCACACGTGATCACGGAAAACTGCATCAAATGCCGCTACACCGATTGCGTCGAGGTGTGTCCGGTCGATTGCTTTCACGAAGGCGCGAATTTCCTGGTCATCGACCCGGACGAGTGCATCGACTGCGGCGTGTGCCGTGCCGAATGCCCGGTCGGCGCGATCTTTCCCGCCGACGAAGTGCCGGCGGCGCAATACGCGTTCGTCGCATTGAATACGACGCTGTCGAAGACGTGGCCGAGCATCACGCGCAGCCAGCAGCCGCCGGTCGACGCGGCCCGCTGGGCGAACGTCGACGGCAAGCTCGCGCTGCTCGAAGCCTAGCCGGCGACACGACGATATACCGGCATCGCGGCGGGAGCCGGTCTCGACAATCCCGCTTTGCCATTCACCATTCATGGAGGTTTGTATGGCACTCAATCCGCTGCAACAGTTCTTCTCGAAGGTCGGCGCCGGTGACGTACCGGGCGCGCTCGAGGTCATCGACGACGCGACGGTGTTCGAGCCGCAGGGCCCCGAAAGCCTGCCGATCTACGGGCGCTTCGTCGGCAAGGCCGGTGTCGAACGCCTGCTCGGCACGCTGGTCGAGCAGTTCGAGACCGAGCAGTTCGAGATCCGCAAATGGGCGGAAGCTGACGACCATGTGTTCGCGTACGGCTACATGCAGCATCGCGTGCGCAAGACGGGCCGGACCTTCAAGAGCGAATTCGCCGTCGTTGCACGCATCGAGGGCAACGTGATCCGCCACTATCGGATCTTCGAGGACACGGCTGCGGCCGTGGAAGCGTTCGCCTGATCGCCCGGCAGGAGGCGCGACGGCCCGGTGCATCGCACGCCGGGCCGTCGTGCGCTGTGTTTGCCGCGCGGTTCAGCGAATCTGCGCGAGCCAGCCGCTGTAGTCGGTATCCGTGTGTCGTTGCAGGCGATGCTGCGGGTTCCCGGCGACGACGCGCGTCTCGCTCGGTGCGTGACCGAACTCCAGCTTGAACGCGCGGCTGAGCTGCGTGTTGCTGTTGAAGCCGTACCGGTATGCGAGATCGCCGATCCGGTGGCGAGGGCTCTCGGGCGACATCAGCGCGCGGTGAATCGCGAGCAGGCGGCGCTTGCGGATGTAATTCGCGACCCCGCCGTCCTGCTCGAACAACCGGTACAGACTCGAGCGCGAGATGCCGATTTCCTTGCAGATTCGATCCGGCGACAGGTCCGGTGATTCGAGGTTCTGCCGGATGTATTCCTTGATCTTCACGTACAGGGTCGACAGCAACTCGTTGCGTGCATTCGAGATCTCCTGAGCGGTCGGGCTGAGCATCGCCTTCACCAGGCTCAGCGTCGCCTGCTCCGCATGCAGCGCTTCCGACTGCGACAGCGTGCCGATCTTGTCGAGCAGGCTTCGCAGATAGCTGTCGAGGAGCTGGCTGATTCCGCCGCTGAAGATGGTGCCGTGGACGCTCGACGGCAGGCTCGGCAGCATGTCGCGCGCGACCAGCAGCGTGACTGCGTCGCCTGCCTGGATTTCACGGTGATAAGGACGAGCCTGGTCGACGACGAGGATATCCCCGGGCTGGACGAACACCGGCCGGCCGTCGATCTCCCCGCGCACGCTTCCTGCGTCCCGCAGGTTGAACGAATAGTTGTCCATCCCGTCTCGCCGAATGAACGCCGCCGAACGGTTGAGCGCGTACGACAGCGGCACGGCCGCGCTCCCCGGATGATGGTAGGTCCATTTGCCGACCGAGATGTTGCCGAGCGTGTAGCCGATGAACTGGTAGTCGATTATCGGATCAATCGGCGTGGTTAAAGAAAACTCCGCAATCGAATACTGGGTCTGCCACGCCTCGAGACGTTCGGCAGGTAAATAATCCTGTAGGGAGAAACGGAAAGGCGGATTGGTCGAGCTGCTCATCTTGTGGCCCTCAATATCGCATTTTGGTTTGCTAAATTATAGAGGGGTTTCTTAAAGGAATGGGATGGGTGCAGGGGTGGGTCGCTATATAGATTTTCTTCTATCTATATAAGTCGGTTGAATACTTTATTCTGTCTTGATTGAGGGTGTTCCTGTTATTTTTGTTGGGAATCAGTCACGTTGGGGGCTTGCGGAGTAACCTTTTTATCGAAAGCGTCTGATGTTGAAATAATGATTTCGATTCCATGAAATTCCGTCGAATATTGCGGGGCTGGCTTTCTTGCGATTGCCTTTCGGTGTGGTGTGTCATGCAATTTGAAGAGCTGACTCAGTGAACTGGCTCTTGGGTCTCCGAATGCCAGCGCGAGCGGGAGGCCAAAGGCGATCTGCACACACACGTCGCGACGGCGCCCGGATGGCGATACCGGATTACGGACCCCAACCTAGATGATTCGATTCCATGAACCGCTTTCCGCTTTCTCCGGCTCGACGAATGCCCAGATCGCGCGGCAGCGGGTGCAGCGACAGTACATGACCGAACCCGCCGAATCGGGGCCTTCGGAAGAAAAATGAGGCTGGGGAATGTCGGAGAGGAAGCCGCTTGCGACGGCCGCGTCACGACGATGGGCGTATTGCTGATACTCCTGACGCGATACGAACGCTTTGGGCTCGCCGACTCCGAGACAGTGCATGCAGGCTGGAAGCAGACGCGCGATCGCACCGTTGCTCTGCGCTTCACTCCCTCGCATGAGTTTCAGCCATTCACCGCGCGGGACTTGTGCTTCCACGAGCGTTTTTTCGCCCTCAAGCCACGCGCGTAACTGATGCAGGTCGATCTCCCGTTCGCGATAGCGGCGGAGCATGTTCCGGATATCCTGGTCCATGGCGGTCGTGTACCTGATTTTCGATCTCGGAACCCGTATCCCGTCAGTCGTGCCGCGTCACTCCCCATCCCGCAAAGCCATCGCAAGCGGCATCATCGCCGGCCCGATCGAAGCGAGGAGCCGCTCCTTCGACACCCCGTCACGGGATTGAACGGAGATACCGTGCAGCTGCGTCGCATAGAAATCGGCCAGCGCCTTGATGTCGGCGCCCCGCGCGAGCTGGCCCTGTTCGGCTGCGAGTTGCAGGCGTTCGACGATCGACTGCGTGCGTGCGCGCCGATGGGCGGCCAGCCATTCCATCACCCCTTCGTTTTCGGCCGAGTAGTTGGTGGCGGCGGACACCACCATGCAGCCGTGCGGCTGGCCGCGTCGGGTATAGGCGGCGACCGCGTCGCGCAACATCCGTTCGACGGCCGCGCGGACATCGGTTTCCTCGGCGAACGCGCGATCGGCGAAGCCGCCCTCGCCTTGCTCGTAGAGCGCCACGGCCTCCTGGAACAGCGCTTCCTTGCTGCCGAAGGCGGCATAGATGCGCGCTGACGCGATGCCCATCGCTTCGACCAGGTCGGACATCGACGTGCCTTCGTAGCCGTGTCGCCAGAACGCCAGCATCGCGCGTTTCAGCGCCATGTCGCGATCAAATTCTCTCGGTCGTCCCGCCATATCCCTTTCGTCCGTCGTCACATCGTGCGCCGATTTTATCGCGCGCCGTGTTGACACGCGCCGTTCCGCTATTCTATTCTTTGTCGATCAACAAATAATAGGAGTTGATCATGCGTACCCTCAAGGGCCCCAGTCTCCATCTCGCGCAGTTCGCCGACGATGCGGCGCCGTTCGACAGCTTGCCGAACATCGCGCAATGGGCGGCCGGCGTCGGCTTCAAGGCGTTGCAGATTCCCGCGTGGGACGGCCGTCTGTTCGACGTGGAGACGGCCGCGGAAAGCCAGGCCTATTGCGATGACGTGAAGGGCATGCTGGCGGAAAACGGGCTGGAGATCAGCGAACTGACCACGCATATCTTCGGGCAACTGGTCGCCGTGCATCCGGCGTACGACGCCATGTGCGACAACTTCGCGCCCGAGGCCGTGCGCGGCAACCCGGCCGCGCGCACCGCGTGGGCGCTGGACCGGCTCACGCTGGCGGCGCGGGCGTCCCGCCGCCTGGGGCTGACCGACATGGGCACGTTTTCGGGCTCGTTCGCGTGGCCCTACCTGTTTCCATTCCCGCAACGGCCCGCCGGCCTCATCGAGACGGCCTTCGACGAACTCGCGCGCCGCTGGCGGCCGATTCTCGACGTCTGCGATGAAAACGGCGTCAATCTTTGCTACGAGATCCATCCCAGCGAAGACCTGCACGATGGCGTCAGTTTCGAGCGCTTCCATGCGCTGGTCGGCCAGCACGCGCGCTGCAAGATGCTGTTCGATCCGAGCCATTTCGTGCTGCAGCAGCTGGACTATCTCGCGTACATCGATATCTACCGCGACCACATCCGCATGTTCCATGTGAAGGATGCCGAGTTCCTGCCTTCGGGCCGACAGGGCATTTACGGCGGCTATAGCTCATGGCTCGAGCGTGCGGGCCGTTTCCGCTCGCTCGGCGACGGTCAGGTCGACTTCAAGGCGATTTTTTCGAAATTTGCTCAGTACGACTATGCAGGCTGGGCCACCCTCGAGTGGGAATGCTGCCTCAAGGATCAGGAGGACGGCGCGCGCGAAGGTGTCGCGTTCATCAACGACCACATCATCCGGGTGACGGAGCGCATCTTCGACGACTTCGCCGGTGCCGCGGTCGATCAACGGCAGATCCACGACATGCTCGGCATCGCCTGAGCCGGCCCCTCATTGCCAGGAACACTCGATATGTCCGCTCAACTTCAGTCGTCGCAAGCCGACGCTCAAGGCTTTTCGCATCAATACGTCCGCGTCGACGGCCAGCGCATTCATTGCGTCACGGCCGGCGCAGGCACGCCGGTCCTGCTGATTCCGGGTTGGCCGCAAACCTGGTACGCCTGGCGTCATGTGATGCAGGCGCTCGCCGCGCGCGGTTTCATGGCCGTCGCGGTCGATCCGCCCGGCACCGGCTATTCCGACCGGCCGCAGGCGGGTTACGACACGGGCCACACGGCGGCCACGCTGCATCACGTGATGGTGCAACTTGGCTTCGATGTGTACCAGGTGGCCGGCCACGACGTCGGCATGTGGGTCGCCTATGCGCTCGCGAGCGATCGGCCCGAGGCGGTGAAGTCACTGGCGCTCACGGAGGCGGTGATCCCCGGGCTGGCGCCCGCGCCGTCGATCTTCGCGCCGCCGGAAGAGAACATCTTCCTGTGGCATTTCATGTTCAACCAGCTGGCCGATCTGCCCGAGACGCTGATTGCCGGACGTGAACGGGCCTATCTGGAGTTCATGTTCAACCGGTGGTCGTTCCGGCGCGATTGCGTGGCCGTCGATGTGTATATCGACGCCTATTCGGCACCAGGCGGCCTGCGCGGCGGCTTCTCCTATTACCGCGCGATTCCGGAGACGATCCGGCAGAACCAGGCGCGGGCGCAACACAAGCTGACGATGCCCGTGCTCGCGATCGGTGCCGAACATGCGACCGGCGATGCACCGCTGGTCACGATGCGCGATAACGCAACGGATCTGCAGGGCGCGGTCGTGCCCGATTGCGGCCACTTCATCATGGAAGAGGCGCCCGACGCGTTCATCGGCCATCTGCTGCCGTTCCTGGAACGGAGCCGCTGATCATGCCGATCGACGCGAACATCGCCACGCTGCTGGAGCGATTGGCCGGAGGCGAACCGCCTGCGTCGCTGGACGCGTTGCGGCAGGCGACCGAGACGACACTGCGGGGCTGGCATGGACCGCTGGAAGCAATCGACCGGACGGAAACCTTCGCGGTGCCCACGCGCGACGGGCGCCAGATTCGCGTGCGGGCCTATTGGCCGGCGCTCACGTCGGCGCGCGCGGCACGGCAGCCGGCGATCGTCTATGCCCACGGCGGCGGGTGGTGCCTCGGCACGCTCGAGCTTTACGACAATCCTTGCCGCGCGCTGGCCAACGCGGCGCAATGCGTCGTGCTGTCGGTCGATTACCGGCTTGCGCCCGAGCACAAGTTTCCGGTGCCGCTGGAGGATTTCTGCGATGCGCTGGACTGGGTGTTCGGCGAGGCGGCCGGCCTGGGGCTGGACCCGGCGCGCATCGCCGTCGGCGGCGACAGTGCCGGAGGCAACCTGGCTGCGGCTGCCTGCCTGGTCGCACGGGAGCGCGCTGGCCCGTCGATCGCGCATCAGCTGTTGCTGTACCCGCCGCTGGATGCGTCGATGAGCACGACGTCCTATCGGACGTACGGGCAAGGCTACTACCTGACGTCCGAGATCATGCAGTACTGCTTCGACCTGTACCTGGCCGATCCGGCGGATGGCAGCTCACCCAGCGTGTCGCCGCTGCGGGCGGCTTCGCTGGAGGGGTTGCCGCCGGCCACGTTGCTGGCGTGCGAGTACGATCCGGTGTGCGACGACGCGCAGGTGTATGCGGCGCGATTGCGGGACGCCGGTGTGCCGGTCGATTGCGTCGTGCTGCCGGGGATGATCCATGCGTGCATCCATATGGTCGGCGTGACGCCGGCCGCCCGCCAGGTGTTCGACGTGGCCGGCGCGCAGATGCGCCGGGCGTTCCAGCGATGAGCGCATGGCCGTGCAGAGATGGCTGCACGGTCAGGCGGCTATGCGATATCAGGCCGACCGGCGCGTTTTCCGTGACGTCGACGAACTTCCTGCTTGACCAGCCACGCAGTCGACGTATTGACTGCCGACAGCAGGTTGTCTAGATTCTTCGTCATGAACGCACTTTTCGTCACGACCACGACTACCACCACGACCGCCAATGGCGGGCCGGGAGGAGGTCGCGCGTCGTAGGTCAGTGTGTCGAACCCACCCCAAGCCCCGCCGGAAACGGACGGGGCTTTTTTCATGCTCCGTCTGGCCGGCATCGAACGTCAGCGGAGAACATGATGGATGATTGCGATCGCCGAGTGTCCGGCGGCAGAGTCGACCCGTTTCGCCAGAAGCCCGACAACCCGGCCGCCTGGCTCACCGGAATCGCGCAAGGCGTGCCGACGTCGACGCGGATGCTGCTGATCTTCCAGTTCCTGGTGAACCTGTCGGTGTTCGGATCGCTGCCGCTGCTGGCCGCGTTCCTCGACATGGAGCGCCATCTGGACGCGAGCAGCGTTGCCAGCGTGCTGACGGTGAACCTGCTGGCGAGCCGGCTGCTGCCGCTGGTGCTGGGGGCGTCGACGGATCGCTTCAGCAGTCGCGTACTGACCACGCTCGGCCTGCTTTGCCGCGCGGCGGGGTTCGTCGGATTCGCGTTTGCGCAGTCGCTTCCGGGCCTGTTGACGTGGGCGTGCGTGTCCGGGCTCGGGGCCGCGCTTTACGAAACGACCGCGTATTCGATCTTCGGCTCGCTCGACGGCGCCGTGCGTCCCAAGGTGTTCGCGCTGAACAATCTGGCGCTCAACCTCGGCGCGTTGATCGGCCCGGCGCTGCTGATCGTCGTGCCGAACACGAACGGGGCGCTGCCGTTTCTGGTGAGCGGCGTGGTGTTCGCGGCGCTCGCGCTGATTGCGCCGTGGATCGCGGGGCGAAGAACGCACAACGCAGTCGCCGCACACCCGCTGCGCGGCGTGCTGGTTGCGTTTGGCGACCGGCGGTTTCGCCGGCTGTGCTGGGCACTTGTCCCGTTCTGGACCGTGTACACGCAGATTTACGTATTCATCCCGTTGACCTTTTCGCATGGTGCGCACGGCTATAACGGCGTGCGACCGTTCTACATCACGAATGCGCTGATCGGAATCGCCACGGCGTGGCTCGGCATGGGCTGGTTTCAGCGTACGAACTGGCGATCGATGATGGTGATCGGGCATGTCGCGTTGTGCGGCTGCTTTGCGATTGCGGCACTGCTGTTCGCCCGCGATCGGGGCGCGGATGCGTCGCTCGTGATCCTGATCGTGATCGCGATCGTCTTCACGTTTGGCGAAAGCCTGATTCTTCCCGCGTCGAACATTGCGCTCGCCGACCTGACGACGGACGGTAATGCCGGCAGCTATTTCGGCGCATCGGCGATTTCGTGGGCGATCGGCGGGATGCTCGGCAACTTCATCGGCAGCGTCGCCGCAGGCTGGACGTCGCTCGCGCCGGGATGGATGCTGTTTATGGGAATCGCGCTGACTGGTCTGCTCGCATTCGGCAGGCAGCGGCCGGACTAGCCAGGGTGACGGCCGAGGCAGCGTGAACTACTTGCGACGTTGAACCCGCGCCTTTGCACATTTGAACCAGAGCCGCATCGCACCGACGCCGCCCGCGACCGGAATCCGCGGCAACAGGAACCGGTCGTCGTGCGCATCGGCGCAGCCGCGCCGGGTCGTCGTCGCGTTGTGGTACCCCGCGGCAGCGACCTGGTCGCGCACGCGCGGGTCGAGGTCGCCGTACGGGTAGCAGAACGATTCGACGGGCTGGCCGCCGAACGCTTCGAGCCGCTGCTTCGATTCGTTGATCTGAACCGCCGACACGTGTGCCGGCACGTGCGACAGCGCGACGTGATCGAGCGTATGCGAGCCGATTTCATGGCCGTGATCGCGCCAGGCGAGCATGTCCGCGCACGTCATCAGCGGCGAGCGTGCGGTATCGGCACCCGCATCCCAGTCGTTCTCGCGGCCGAACCGGCCAGCGACGAAGTAGCAGGTCGCGGTGAAGCCGAGCTCATCGAGCACGGGCATCGCATGCGTCAGCACGTTGAGAAAGCCGTCGTCGAACGTAATGCCGAAGACCTTCCCGCTGCGCTCGCCGCGCAGGTACGGCTGCAGTTCGCGCACGCTCAGGCCGCGGTAGCCGAGCCGCCTGAACAGCATCATCTGGCGGCGGAACGCATCGGGCGCGACGCTCAGGCCGCGCAGCCGGTCGGTCGGCGGCGGCAGCGTGCGGATCTGGTGATACATCAGGATCGGGTAGCGCGTGGCGGACGGCAGCATGAGCGGGTCGCGAGAGCGGGGAGTTACGCGGCCTTGCGGAAAATCCGCAGGGTCTTGAAGTCGCCGATTTCGACGAAATCGGCATTCGCCGCCCATTGCTCGATGATCGGCTCGGCCTTCCGGTACGCCGACGAGCCCTTGTAGAACAGCAGGTGGCCGTCGCGCGCGGTATGGCGGGCGAACAGGTCGAGCACTTCGGCGTCGGTCTTCGCGCCGTAGCGGCTGTTCGTCTCGTCGCGGAATTCGCACAGATGGAACAGCGTGACGACGTCGAACGCCGGCAGCAGGTCCGAATTGCTCGTATAGATGTCGCCGAAATAGGCCAGATAGGTCTTGCTCACTTCCGGCTGCCGCGTGACGAGATCGACGTACGACTTGTATTCCTTCGGCGACGCCGTCACGCCGAAGACGGTGTTGTTCAGATGCGGCCGCGCGCATTCCATGCCGACATGGTGGTGGCCGCCGGTGCCGAAGTGATAGATGCGGATGCCGTTGAGGCGCGCGGTTTCCAGCCATTCGACGAAGTGCACGTCACACGGGCACTCCTGCGTGCGCAGGTCCCAGTACTTCTTCCAGATATTCATTGCCATTAAACGGACCTCATGGATGTCACCCGACGATACGGGTTGTGGCGAATCGATTTCTGATAGACGGACAGCGTCGCGTCGATGAATCGTTCGAACGAGAATTCGCGCTTGCCCTTCAGCCGCGCGCTGCGCCCCATCGCGCGCACGCACCCGGGCTCGCGCATGATCGCGCGCAGGATGGCCTCGATCGCTTCGGGTTCGCGCGGCGGGACGACCCAGCCGTCCACGCCCGGCTCGACGTTCTCGGGCAGCCCGCCCACGCGCGTGACGATCGCGGGGCAGCCGAGCGACATCGCTTCGCGGCACGCATACGACAGGCTCTCGTGATACGACAGCACGAACGACACGTCGATGATCGAGAACGGTGTCCGCACGTCGTCGAGGCGGCCGGTGAACGCGGTGCGCGCGGCCATGCGGTGCAGCGCGATCTGCTCGCGTTGCTCGGCGGTCGGCTCCGCGCCGACCAGCAGCACGCGAAACCGCTCGCGCTCGTGTTCGGGCAGGCGGCCCAGCGCCGCGATCAGGTCCATCCAGCCTTTTTCCGGCGCGGTGCCGGCGCTGCTGCCGAGCACGATCGCGTCCGCGCCGGACGGCCCGAACAGCGCGATCTTGCGGCGGCGGATTTCGTCGCTGGCCAGTCGTTCCGCGGCCTGCCGGCGTACGCCGTGCTTGACGACCGTGACGTTGCCATACGGCGACCGCAGCGCGAGCATGCCCGCCACGTAGTCGCTGACCGCGATGGTGTGGTCGGTGGCGAGGCGTGCGCGCAGCATGTTGCCGAAGCTGTCGGCGCGATAGGTGTTGTGCTTGGTGAGCACGACCGCGGGCCGATACCGGCAGCCGAGCAGTGCGAGCATCACCTGCCGGTGATCGGCGGACCCGTTGACATGGATGACGTCGTAGCGCTCGGCGGCGATCTGCTGGCGCAGCCGGACGATCTCCTGGTACAGCCGGTTCCAGCGCGGCTTGAATTCCATGTCGAAGATGGCCACGTCGGGGCTGTCCTTCAACAATCGCGACAGGCGGCTGCCTTCCGGCGACGCGACCGTCACACGATGACGCCGGCTCATCGCAGCGGCGAGATCGCGGACGTAGGTGTCCTGGCCGCCGCCGTAGTCGCCGTGGAAGTTGGTATACAGAATGTTCATCACGATGCCGCCTTTCCTCGATCATTCATTTGGAAGGACTGCTGAAAAAATGAGCGTGTCCGCCTGGTGAAAGCAATGACTCGAACCTGGTTCCGCGTGGTCGACGCGTGATTGCGCATCGACGCCCGGACGGGGCGTCACCGCGAATCGTTTCGAAATATTACAGACGCATTACGCACCGTAGTGTCAAGGTCTGCGCATCTTTGTGGAAATGTGTCGCGATCGTTCACCGTGTTGTCACGCAGCGCGGCGCCGCTGGGGAGGAGAGGGGGAGCCCGACGATGCGGGTCCTGTCGCCGGTGCGTGAGCCGTGCCGAGCCCGGTGCGAACGGCGATGTGGCCCGACTACCCCCTCGCCGACCGCGCGGGAAGCGGGCTGGATCGCGACAAAACCCGCCTTTTAGACGACATCCGGACGCAGATCAACTAGACAGACTTTCAGATTTGAAAGCCGGGCGGCCATTTGCGTTAGAATGCCCCCCCTTGTCCGCCATGGCGACCGCCAAAGGCGGACTTGTCGCACCCAGAGAGACGTGGGTTTCGATTCGTAGCCGGGCGCGAAAGATGTGCCAGCCGTTAGCAACATACGCTTTGTGATTTGGATTACTAATGAAGAAGAAGCACAACATCACCAAGTACATCGTTGTCGCGATGATTCTTGGTATCGCAGTGGGTTACGCCTGTCATAGCGCGTTTCCCGACCCGAACATGGCGAAGGAGGTCGCCGGCTACGTGTCGTTGCTGTCCGACGTATTCCTGCGCCTGATCAAGATGATCATCGCGCCGCTGGTATTCGCGACGCTGACCGTCGGCATTGCGCAGATGGGCGACGGCAGTGCCGTGGGCCGCGTCGGCGTCAAGGCGTTCGGCTGGTTTTTCATCGCGTCGTTCACGTCGTTGCTGCTCGGCCTGCTGACCGCAACAATCCTGCAACCAGGCAGCCATCTGAGCCTGCCGCTGCCGGCGTCCGATGCAGCCCTCGGCCTGAAGACGGGCGCCTTCACGCTGAAGGACTTCGTGGTCCACCTGGTGCCGAAGTCGATCGCGGAGGCGATGGCGAACAACGAAATCCTGCAGATCGTCGTTTTCTCGATCTTCTTCGGTACCGCGCTGTCCGCGCTCGGCGAGTCGGGCAAGCGCCTGACGGGTGTGATCGACGATCTCGCGCAGGTGATGCTGAAGGTGACGGGCGCGGTGATGTGGTTCGCGCCGGTCGCGGTGTTCGCGGCGCTGGCGTCGACGATTACCACCCAGGGGCTCGGCATCCTGCTCACGTTCGCGAAGTTCATGGCGAGCTTCTATCTGGCACTGGCGCTGCTGTGGGGCGTGCTGACGCTCGCCGGCGTGACGTTCCTCGGCAAGCGTGCGTTCACGCTGATCCGGCTGATCCGCGAGCCGTTCCTGCTGTCGTTCGCGACGGCGAGCTCCGAAGCCGCGTATCCGAAGCTGCTGGACGCGCTCGACCGTTTCGGCGTGAACCGCAAGATCTCGAGCTTCGTGCTGCCGATCGGCTATTCGTTCAACCTCGACGGCTCGATGATGTACTGCACGTTCGCGGTGCTGTTCATCGCGCAGGTGTACGGCATCCATCTGCCGCTGGGCACGCAGATCACGATGCTGCTGATGCTGATGGTCACGTCGAAGGGGATGGCGGGCGTGCCGCGCGCGTCGCTGGTCGTGATCGCGGCGACGCTCAACCAGTTCAACATGCCCGAAGCCGGGTTGCTGCTGATCATGGGCGTCGACATGTTCCTCGACATGGGGCGCTCGGCCACCAACGCGGTCGGCAACTCGATTGCGGCGGCCGTGGTCGCGAAGTGGGAAGGGCAGCTCGACGATCCGCGCGACGACAACGATCCGGACAATGGACGCGCGATGAAGGTGAAGGTGCCGGAGACCTCGGCATCGGCATGACGCACGACAGTGCGGCAGCGCAGCGATAGCGGCGTGTTGCCTGCTCCCCGGTAGTCGATGATCGCCGGCCTGGATTCGATACGGATTCAGGCCGGCGATTTGTTTTGGGGCCGTGATTCCGTATTGAATGCGGTGGTTTTCCCTGATTCCCTGATTGATACCGGCACGCGCCGTTTCAATCCATCGTCGTTGAACACACGGCGATATTCCCGCAGACAGGCGCAAGCCTGATTCTCCCGATCCTCGATCCCCGGTTCGGCGTGTAAGTGACCATTCACTGTCGCGCAGTCGCATAGTCGCGCTCACTGTCGGCGCGCACGGGCGCCACGGGCAAGGCCGTCGGATTCGAATCCGTGAAAAGCGCAACGCCGCGAGCGATTCGCAATTTTTTTCGATTTATATAACGCTATTCTCGCGCTGCGCATTATCGAACGCATGCTGCACGTAATACCGACTGCGCCGGATGATTCAGGGGAAGAATTTACGCATTGCGGTTTTCAAGCCATCCGGCCGGCCCTTCATGTGAATGTTCGCACCATTCAGGAGAGCATCCGTCATGGTCGCCAGACAACGGTTTCAGGCTGCGCTTCTCGCCGCAGCGATCGCCGCGCTTACCCCCTCCGTTCACGCAAGCAACACCACCGACTGGATCGCGAACACGTACGGCACGCTCGCGGCCCACGTCGGCAATGTTGCGCGCGCGATGTGGGTCGCGCCCGAAGGCGTGATCTATACGGCGTCGATGTGGGACGAGGATGAAGGCGGCGTCGCGATCTACCAGAACGGCAAGAGCATCGGCTCGATCGGCACGCACTCGGAGTTCCAGGGCAGCGCGATCACGGGCAACGCCACGTCGCTGTTCGTCGCGCTGCAGCCGGGCAAGACGTACGGCAGCGGCGCGGTGGGGCGCTACAACCGCGCAACGAAGTATCGCGACCTGGTCATCCAGGTCAGTGCGGCGACCAACCAGCCGCGCATCGACGTCGTCACCGGGCTCGCGACGGCCGGCTCGCTGCTCTATGCGAGCGACTTCTACGGCAATCGCGTGCGCGTGTTCACCACCGACGGCGTGTGGCAGCGGGACCTCAGTGTAGCGGCGCCGGGCGCGCTCGCGGTGGACGGCGCGGGCAACGTGTGGGTCGCGCAGAAGAGCGCGGGCTCGATCGTCGGCTTCAGCCCGGCCGGTGCACTGCTGAACACGATCCGGATGCCGGCCGGGTCGCAGCCGTCGGCGCTGGCTTTCGATGCGGCGGCCGGGCAGTTGCTGGTGGGCGACGAAGGCCCCGACCAGAACATCAAGCGCTATACGGTGGCGGGCCGGCCCGCGCTGGCCGGCACGTTCGGTGTGCGCGGCGGCTATCTCGACACGACGACGGGTATCAAGGGGCAGGTCGGTGCGCAGCGCTTCACGCGCGTCGTCGGGCTCGGCAAGGACACCGGCGGCAATCTCTATGTGCTCAACAATCCGTGGGGCGGCAGCTGGGATCTCGGCCGCAACGGCGCGACCGACATCCATGCGTACAGCAGCACCGGCAGCCTGCGGTGGACGCTGCAGTCGCTGAACTTCGAAGGGATCGCCGCGCCGGACCCGGTCACGGACGGCGCACTGTTCTATGGCGGCACGCAGCTGTACGGCGGCAGCGCGGGCGGCAAGTTCATCGCGAACACGGTCGACCCGTTCGCATATCCGGCCGATCCGCGCATCAACATGAGCGACACGCAGCGCGACGAGCATTTCGGGCTGCTCACGTCGGTGGGCGCGAACCGGATTCTCGTCGCCGCTGGCCAGAACCCGCCGGTCTTCTACTTCTTCCACTTCAACGCGGCGAACGGCTACATCGCGATTCCGGACGGCTCGATCCCGGGCCCCGCGTTCAACACGACGCGGCGCGTGACGAGCGGCTTCAGCATCGACAGCAAGGGCGGCGTGTGGGCCGGCCTCGACAAGACCGGCGCCATTACCCACTATCCGCTGACCGGCTTCGACGCGAGCGGCAAGCCGTCGTGGGGGCCGGGCGTCGCGACCCCGGTGCCCGCCAGCATCCAGCCGCTCACGCGTATCGTCTATCTCGCGGACAGCGACACGATGGTGCTCGCGCAAGGCGCCATCGGGAGCAACGACTGGACGTCGGTCGGCACGCGCATCGAGGTGTATCACGGCTGGAGCGCGGGCAACACGACGAAGCCCGACCCGGTGATCACGCTGCCGCACAGCGGCGCGAAATCGATCGACGCGGTGGGCAACCATCTGTTCGTCGGCTACTGGTTCAGCAGCAGCGGGCCGCTGTGGCCGAACGTCGACGCGTTCAACCTCACCACCGGCAATCTCGACACCACGCTGGTCAACACGAGCCCCGCGACCGTGGATACCAGCAGCGCGATCGATGCGATGTACAGCATTCGTGCATACCGCCGAACGAATGGCGAGTACGTGGTGATGAAGAACAACGTGAAGGGCAACAGCATCACCGTGTACCGGTGGACGCCCTGACGTTGATGAGGCACGCGCGGCCGCCTCGACCACGGTCGGCGGCCGGGCGCGCGAAGCCGCGATGGGATTCATCGCGGTTTCGCGGGATTTCCATCGCGCTTCCACAGAATTTCCACATCACGCGTTCGTAATGGCCGGCGTGCGCAACGCGCGCCTCACCGCCCGCCGGGCGGCTGTCCCCAACCACACGACGCGGAAAATCGCTTCCGGGCACAATGACAGCGGCATCGGCAGGCACTGCGCGTGCCCATGACGATGAACCGAATCGACTGACTGGTTGCGCCGGCGCATTGCAGCGCCGGGGTATTTGCGCGGCAACCCCATGCCGCGTTTTTTGAGCCGAAGTGACGAAAAGATGAAGACGAAAACCACACCGAACCGCCTGTTGCTGATCGCTGCGCTGGCTGGCGCGCTGAGCGGTACTGTCCACGCGGAGACGGCGACCACGGCGACCGTTGCGACGGTCAACGGCACGCCGATCATGCAGGCCGACGTCGATACGTTGCTGCGCGCGTCCGGGCAACCCGACTCGCCGCAGATCCGCCAGGCGATCAAGAATCAGCTGATCACGCGCGTGCTGGTTCAACAGGCCGCCGAGAAGGCGAACTACGCCGACAAGCCCGAGGTCAAGGCGGCGGTGCAGCAGGCGAAAACGAATGCCGAAGTGCAGCTTTACCTGCGCGACAACGTGAAGCCCGAGCCGGTGACCGAAGAACAGGTCAAGGCGCGCTACGACGAACTCGTGGCCACGCTCGGCAAGAGCGAGTACAAGCCGCGCCTGATCATCGTCCAGGATCCGGTGACGGCCGCGACGGTGCTGAGCGAGTTGAAGGCGGGCAAGTCGTTCGAAGGGCTGGCGCGTCAGTACAGCATGGCGCCGAGCCGCGATGCCGGCGGCGAGCTGCCGTGGGTGAGCTTCCATACGCCGGCGACGGAAGGCAAGACGTCCGGCTTGCCGCTGCCGGTCGCGCAGGCGCTCGAGAAACTGAAGGTCGGCGCCGCGACGAGCGATTCGATCCCGGTCGATGGCGTGCGGGCGATCGTGAAGCTGGATGCGAAGCGGCCGACGCAGGTGCCGGGCTTCGCGACCGCGAAGCCGGGGCTTCAGCAGCAGTTGCAGGCGGCCGCCGTGGAGAAGGCGAGTGCGCAGATGATCGGCAACTTGCTGAAGGACGCGAAGATCACGCAGTAATGCGGCGGCGTTGAAACGCCGGACGTCACGCGCGCCAGATCATGCTCGCGCTCGTTTCGGTTTCCGATTCGCTGCGGAAGCCGAGCCGCTCGTAGAGCCGCCGCGCCGGGTTGCCATGCAGCACGCTGAGCGACACCGGCACGTGCGCGCGTGCCGCGTCGGTCAGGATTGCGTTCAGCACGGCTTCGCCGATGCCCCGGCCCTGGTGCGCGGGGAGGATCTGGATCTGGTGCACGTGCCACTCGTCGGTGGCGCGTGTCACCTTCAGCAAGCCGATGGCGTCATCGCCTTCGCAGACGATCATCGCATCGTCGAAATTCGCGCGAATGCGCTGGTGGTGCGCGTCGTCGTCGGTCGGCGCGCCAACGCGTTGCAGGTGCTCGGTCATCGTGAGGCGACGCAGGTTCAACAGGAACGGCAGGTCGGCGGCAGACGCCGGGCGCAGGCGGATTGCGTGTGTCATCGTGCGGACTCGTTCGTGCGGGAAGGCGGGATCGTCGACGGGAAGGGCGACCCCCGCAGCAAATCATTCCCGATGGCGGGCAGCCGGTCAAAGGGCGCAGCGCCGAAGCCGGCGCGCAGGCGCCGCCGATCATGCGGCGTGCCGGCCCGACGCCTGCTGCACATCGGCGAGATTGGCGATCAGCGTGTCGACCACGACGCGTTTCAGGCTCACGAGTACGGAAGTTGCATCACCTTCGCCCGCATGGAGGCACACATCGACTGACGGCAGCGGCGGCAGGCCGTCGCGCTCGCCGAGCTGCCGCAGTGCTGGCGGCACCCCCACCATCGTTCTCGCCGTCACGCCCAGTCCGCCCGCGACGCCGGCCCACAGGCTTTGCAGGCTGCCGGTCGTGTAAGCGAGCCGCCACGGGATGCCGGCCTTGTCGAGCGCATCGGTGCCGGCCTTGCGGAACAGGCACGGCGGCTTGTACAGCGCAAGATCCAGCGGTACGCCGGCGCGCGGACGCATGTCAGCGCCTTGCGGCCCGATCCACGCCATCGGCAGCGTGACCAGATGTTCGGCGTCGGCACGATGCCCGCGGCCCATCGTGAGCACGATGTCGAGTTCGCCACCATCGAGCCGGTCGAGCAGCGCACCGTTGCCGTCGACGACGATGTCGACGCGCACGCCCGGGTGCGTGCGCTTGAACTGGCCGAGCGCGACGGGCAGCCACGATTCGGCGAAGTCGCCGGGCAGCCCGAAGCGCACGGCCCCCTCGATCGCCGCGCCGCGGATCGCGCCGACTGCCTCGTCGTTCAGTTCGAGAATGCGGCGCGCATAGGACAGCATCAGTTCGCCAGCCTCGGTCGGCACGAGGCCGCGCCCCTGGCGGCGAAACAGCGGCTGGCCGATCTGCGTTTCGAGCTTGCGCATCTGCTGGCTGACCGCCGATTGCGAGCGGCCGATCCGGTCGGCGGCGCGGTTGAGGCTGCCGAGCCGATCCGCGGCGATCAGCGTGCGCAGCGCATCCATGTCGAGATTCGGAAGCGTCATGATTCGGTTTTTCTTATAAGTCGATTTCGAATTATCGTATTTATTGCACATTCTCGTCGCTACCATCAAGTGAACCGGTCGTTCCGGTTCACGGGGAGGCGCGCGATACGCGGCGGCGGACCCCGTGACGTGGCTTCCCTTCTTTCTCACAAGGACAGTGAATGAACATCCGCTCGATATTCCGCCAGGGCTTTCCCGGCATGCTGCTGGCCGCATCGATGATTCCCGGCGACGCATCGGCCGCGCCGTCGCTCGCGGGGACATGGACGCTGGTCGCCGCCGACGTGCAGCATCCGGACGGCACGATCGGCCGCGACTTTGGCGCCGATCCGAAGGGGCTGCTGCTGATCGACGTGCACGGGAACTATTCGCTGCAGATCTTCAGGTCGGAACGCCCGCGCTTCGCGTCGAACGACAAGGCGACCGGAACGCCGGACGAATTCCGGGAAGCCGTGCTCGGCTCGAGTACCCACTACGGCACGCTCACCGTCGATCCGGCGAACCACAAGCTCGCGTTTCACATCAGCAATGCGTCGTACCCGAACTGGGTCGGACAAACGCAGACGCGACGCTATCAGTTGAAGGACGGCGAACTGAGCTACCGCGTGCCGCCGCGTGCGAACGGCGACATACCGATCTCGGTGTGGCGGCGAGTGGATTGAGGCGGAAGGGTGTCAAAGCCCCGGCAACTGAATCTGCAGGGCGGCCGGGCGATGTTCGAGGACATCCGTGACTTCGTATTCGGTTTTTGCTCCGTCCGAGGTTTGCCACTGCTGCATGCGGACATTGCACACGAGCACGTCACCCTTGCTGAAGCTGATCTGGCTGTTGTTCACGCGCGACAGGAAACCGGTATCCGTGATCGCCGCGTGAATGGTCGACGTACCGTCGTACAGCCGCCACTTGTTGTCGTCCTTGAATGCGAGCGACACGATCGAGAACGCCATCTTGCAATGCTCGTCGAGGATCAGCGAGTTGGCGGGTTCGGGCGCGTGAAACCACGCGATTTCGCTCCGGTCGACCGTTTCGACTATCTCCGTATCGGTGCCGACCGCGAACACCACGATGCCTTCGCGCGCGAGCGGTGCCAGCACGTGCTCGGTGGCGTGGCGCACGCCGACGTCGCGCATCAGCGTGAGGACGGGCAGGTCGATTTCGAGTGTGTCGCCTTCGACGTGCAGGATGGCGGTGTGGTCCTGCATCTGCACCTGCAGGATCTCGCGCCCGCGCAGCCATTTGAGGACGGCGAAGAGCCCCTTTCCCGCCCTCGGCGCGGCGATGCCGAGCGCGGTCAGGATCGTGACCGCATTGGCGAGCGCCGTGCTTTCGTTGCCGCTCAGCATGTCGCGCATGCGGCCGAGCAGCGAGGTTGCGAGCGTGAAGTCGATGCCGAAGCTGCCGGTCTTGAAGCTGCCGCGCACGTTCACTTGCGGCCGCACCTGATTGCCGCACAGCGCGCGGGTCGACGCGTCGAGCAGATCCCCGATGGCGAGCAGCGCGGGCGCGAGTTCGCGCACGTCCATCTCGGACGATTCGAGCGCGGGCCCGTCGTATGTGGCGCGAAAGCGGCTCATCGCGCAGAGGAGGCCGGGATCGGCCGGGCCGGTACGGTTTTCATCGCGTAGGGTCATGTGGAAAGTGGGCGGATGACGTGGACGATACCGGAAGCAAATGCTTTCGGATGTCTTTCATGCTGGATGAGATCCACCGGCCGCGGACGATTTTGGCCGTCCGGCCAAGACGACGTTCGGACGCGTCCCGGCCGTACCCGGCACCCACCGAACTTTTCCGATATTTTCCCGGTCACAACCGCCAGCTTGCGGGCGCGCCGGCGCCCCGCACGCGCTTCCGGCCCCCGGTATTCCCCGGCCTGCCCCGTCCGCATATCATTCGCACATCGCGCACCTGCCGACCGCAGGCGCAGCACACAGGGATTCTCGATGGACACCAAACGATCGCGGCCGGGCCTCGTCGCCGCGCTGCTCTGGGCGGCGCTGTATCTCGCGACCGGCTACATCTCGCACGAGTTCAACGGCCCCGTCCGGTTGACGGGCTATATCTGGCTGCCGGCCGGCGTGACGGTCGGCGCGTTCATGCTGCGGCCGACGCGCGAATGGCTGACGCTGGCCGGCGCGTTCCTGGTCGGGCAACTCGCGCTGACCGGCATCGAACACGGCAACCTGGTCAACGCGGTGCTGTTCACGGTCGACGAGGTCGGCGCGGCCGCGCTCGCGGTGTGGCTCGTCCAGCGCGTGCGCTTCTCGCTCGAAGGGCTCTATTTCCTGCGCTCGGTGATCCTCGCCGGCCTGATCGCGGGCGTGGTCGGCGCGATCGGCGGCGCGGCCTGGTACACGGTGGTCAAGGGTGCGCCATTCTTCGACGTGTGGTCGGTGTGGGCCGCGTCCGATTTCGTCGGCGTGCTGCTGGTCACGCCGGTGCTCGCGTCATGGTCGCGCTTTCGCGCGCACCGCTCGGGCGACCACGAGCGCTTCGACCTGGTGCTCGGGATGGTCTCGTTCGTGCTGGTCGTGGGCGCCGCGCTCGTGATCTTCGACGGCGACACGTCGCAGCGATTCGGCACGGGCGCCGGCTTCGCGCTCACGTATATCCCGTTGTTCCTCACCGTCGCGGTGACGCTGCTGCTCGGCGGCCGCGCGGGCTCGTCGTCGGTGCTGGTGCTCGCGCTGATCGTGATCGAGCAGACCGCGCAGGGCGACGGCCCGTTCTCGTCGTTTCACGAGCATTACGGCAGTGCGCTGCTCGAAGCGCAGCTTTATCTGGCGGTCGCGTCGCTGCTGGTGCTGACGGTGAGCACGCTGAAGACGACGCGCGAACGCGTGCACGAACACGCGGCGGTCCTGCAGAACAACATGGAGCTCGCGCTCGCGAGCGCCGGCCAGATCGCGTACGTGCTCGATCCGGAATCGGGGCGGATCGACTGGAGCGGCGACGTCGAGCGCGTGTTCGGCGTGGGCGTCGATGCGTCGCAGATCGCGAGCGTGCCGCTCGTGCTCGAACGCGTGCAGCCCGGCGACCGCGATGCGCTGCGCGACTACTGGGATGCGGAGATCGCGGGCGAGGATCGCGCGTCGCTGTCGCTGCGCATCGTGCAGCGCGACGGCGGCACGCAGACGATCACCGATCACGGTGCGCCGCTGCTCGATTCGAATGTCGACGTGACGGTGGTGGCGGGCGTCTGGCAGATCGAGCGCGTGTGGCCGGCGGCGGACGAATGAGCGGACGCGCGTCATGACAGGCCGCACGGGCGTCCTGCTGATCCACGGGCTCGGCGGCACGCAATACGATCTCGGTTCGCTGCACAAGGCGATGCGGCGTGCGGGCGCCGATACGCACATGATCACGCTGCCGGGGCACGGCACGCGCCCCGAGGATCTGGTCGGCGTGCGCGCGGAGGCGTGGCTCGACGCGGTGACCGAGCAGTATCGCGCGCTGGAAAACGAGTACGACACGCTGCATGTCGCGGGCATGTGCATGGGTGCGCTGGTCGCTCTGCTGCTGTGCCATCGCGTGCAGCATGCGCGCGGCCGGCTCGCGCTGCTGGCCACGCCGGTGTTCATCGACGGGTGGTCGACGCCGTGGTATCGCGCGTTGCGGCATGTGCTGTACCGCGTGCCGGGTGTGGCCGAGCGAATGCGCGTCGAGGAAGGCGATCCGTTCGGCATCAAGAACGCGACGATCCGCGCGATCGTGAAGAAGAAGTTCGAGCGCGAGGACAGTTTCCACTATGCGTGGGTGCCGCTCGCGTGCGTGCGGCAGGTCGACCGGATGCGCGACTGGGCGCTCGAGGCCGCAGCCGGCACGCCGTGCCCGACGCTCGTGCTGCATGCGCGCGAGGACGAACTGACGAGCCTGCGCTCGGCCGATTTCCTGCTCGAGAAGATGCCCGACGCGCGCGGGATCGTGCTGGAGAACAGCTATCACATGATCTGCGCGGACAACGATCGCGACGACGTCGCGCGCCACGTGCTCGACTTCTTCGGGTTCGATCCGGTGCATGCGGTGAGCCCGGCGATGGCGCGCAGGATGGGGCGACTGGAGTCGTGACGGCGACGCGCCCGGCGCGGGGTGTCCGCTAGCAGCCGCCCCCGGTACGCATCGGGTCACGCATGCGAGCGCCCGGGCGCGGCGGATTCAAGCCGTTTCCGTCGCGCGTCGAGCCAGCAGGGCCGACTCGGCCAACTGGCCGCGCACCGCATCGATGGCTGCGTCGTCCGGCGCAACGCCTTCAAGGTAGATGAAATCGACCGTCGAAAAGCCGATGACGGCCAGCACCTGCTTCAGGTACGGGGTCAGGAAATCGGGCTGCCGTGCCGCTGCGCCCGTGCAGATGCCGCCGGAGCGCACCAGCACGAGTACGGGACGATCGGCCAGCAGGCCGACCTTGCCTTCCGGTGTGGCCGCGAACGTGCGGCCGATCCGCAGCACGAAATCGATCCACAACTTCAGCGCGGCGGGGACCGTGAAATTGTGCATCGGCGTGCTGATCAACACGCCGTCGCTGTGCTCCACTTCCGCGATCAGTTGTTCGGAGCAGGCCAGCGCGGGATCGGAATCCGGCTGCCTCGCGACCAGCGCATGTGCATAGTCGGCCGATATCGAAGGCAACCCGGGTTGACCGAGGCTGCGCGACACGACCCGTGCATGGGGGTGGGCCGCCTGCCACTGCGCGATGGCTTCGCGCGCGATGCGCGCGCCCAGCGAACGACTGCCATGCGGACTGGCATCGACGAAAAGAAGGTTGTTCATCAGGGCGCCTGCAGGGGCTGGGTGAAATGCATGCCGCGGGACAGCAGCCCCTGGCGGAAATAGAAGCGCTGCGCGAGCGCGTTGGACAGCCCGGTATCGAGTACCAGTTGCGCGCAGCCGTGTTGCCGCGCGTCGTCGCGCACCGCATCGAGCAGCCGCTCGCCCAGCCGTTGACCACGTGCGTGCTCGGTCGCGACCAGATCGTCGACATAGACGAAGCGGCCGTACACCGTGTTTTCAAGGTGACGGTATCCCGCCAGCGCGACGACCGCACCGTCCGGGCTGCCGTGCCGCGCGGTCAGCAGCACGTAACCCTGTTCGGCCTGGCGGCGCATCTGCCGCACGAACGCATCGGCATCGGTCAGGTGCGGGCGCAGTTCGCGCATCACGTCGAACGCCGACCGGTAATCCTCGTCCGTCACGGCGCGTTTCAAATGGATCTCTGGCATCACGATTGCTCCACGGTAATGTCGCTACTGTACAAATCGGATGGCGTATCCTGAAGGTCCAAAAAGTGACTATTTGACTGGGACATGAAATTCGACGATCTGATGCCGGACCGTCATCTCGACATGCCGGTCTATCGGCAACTGGTCGGGCGCTTCCGCGATGCGATCGAGGCCGGCAAGCTGACGCCGGGCAAACGCGTGCCGTCGGTACGGAGCCTGGCCAGCGAACTCAATCTGGCACGGGGCACCGTCGAAGCGGCCTATCAGATTCTCATCGGCGAAGGGTACCTGGTCGCACGCGGGCCGGCCGGTACCGTCGTGTCACCCCAGTTGCCGGGTGGCCGGCAGCCGCGCACCATCGCCCCCCGGCCGGACGAACCGCCGCGCGGCGATCCGGCGGCGCGCGGGCCGAAGCCGTTCCAGATGGGCATTCCCGCGCTCGATGCGTTTCCGCGCATGCCGTGGATACGGCTGACCGGGCGTCATGTGCGGGCGATGGCGACCCCGTCGCTGGACTACGCGCCGCCGCAAGGTCACGATGCGCTGAGGCGCGCGCTGTCCGCCTATCTCGGCGTGTCGCGCGGCATCGATTGTTCGGCCGGGCAGATCTTCATCACCGCCGGGTATCGCGGGGCACTGGATCTGATCTGCCGGACGCTGCTGCGTCCGGGCGACACCGGCTGGTTCGAGGATCCCGGCTATATCCACGCACGCCGCGTGCTCGAGCACGCGGGCATGCGGCTCGTGTCCGTGCCGGTCGATGACGACGGCCTGTGCGTGGAAGCGGGGCTGCGCCGGGCGGCCGATGCGCGCTTTGCGGTCGTGACGCCGACCCATCAAAGCCCGCTCGGTGTCGCGCTGTCGCTGCCGAGACGCCTGGCCTTGCTCGACTGGGCTCGCCAGCAGCACGCGTGGATCGTCGAGGACGACTACGACAGCGAGTTCCGTTACCACGGCCGCCCGTTGCCCGCGCTCAAGAGCCTGGATCGCCACCACCGCGTGCTTTACACCGGATCGTTCAGCAAGGTGCTGTATCCGGGCTTGCGGCTCGGCTATCTCGTCGTGCCCGAGGAGCAGGTCGCAGCCTTTCGCGACACCGCCGGCTGGCTCGGCGGCAGCGGCCAGATGCTGATGCAATCCGTCGTCGCCGACTTCATGGAACAAGGGCATTTCGCGCGCCATCTGAAGAAAATGCGGGCGCTCTACGCCACCCGCCGCGCGTGGCTGATCGATGCGCTGGTCAAGGTTTTCGGCGATGCGCTGCACATTCCGCCCCGCGCGGGCGGCCTGCATGTGGTGGCCTACTGGCGCACGGCGGTCGACGATCGCGCCGTCGCACGCTTGGCCGATGCGCAGGGCTTTTCCATCCAGCCGCTGAACGACTGGAGCCCGGGCGGCCGGATGCCGCCCGGCATGCTGCTCGGCTTCACGAACCTGACGTCGGCGCAGCAGGCGTTGACGCTGGTTCGACGCCTGCACCGGCTCGTTCGTGCGTGAACTGCGTGTGGTGGATTGCGCACCCGTCGAACGACTGCTTCAAGCGATGCCGCAGATCTTCGAGCAGCCAGCCTCCCGCACGACCCAGAGGTCGATCGCGAACATGTGCCGCGTAGATAGGCAGCGATCCCGTTGGCGACAACGCTTCATCGGCCGTGTTCAGCTCGACGAGGCTACCGTCGGCCAGATACGGCTCGACGATATACGGCGGCATCTTGCACCAGCCAAAGCCAGCACGAAGGAAATCGAGTCGCCTGCCAAGATCGACGAAGCGCCAGATGCGATGCCCAATGACGCCGTGCCTGGGGCCCTCCGCGCCATACGCATCGGACAAAACGAGCTGCACGTGCGACTCCAGATCGTATCGGTTGAGCGGCCGGCCAAGGCGAACGAGCGGGTGATCGGCAGCGGCGACAGGCACCAGCGTCAGGTCCATGAGCGGATAGGCGATCAGGTCGTCCGGGATGGACGGCAACAGCAGGCACAGTGCGAGCGACGCTGCGTTGTCGCGCAGACGTTGTTCGGCACCGCCCACCCCTTCGGTGGAGAACGAAACCGGCAGGTCCGGGAAAGCCTCGTGCAACGCACGCAGACTGGCTATGAGCGGCGCGGTCGGGACCAGCGGGTCGATCGCCACGGTGATTGACGGTTCAAGCCCTGTCTTCGTACCTGCCGCAATAGCCTCGAATCGGTCTGCGCTCGCCAGGACGGCGCGGGCCTGCTCAACGAGCGCGCGGCCAACCGGTGTCAGCACGGGGCGTTGGCGGGTGCGGTCGAACAGCTCGATTCCCTGTGTTTCCTCGAGCGTTCTGACCGACTGGCTGATGGCCGACTGAACGCGCCCGAGTGCGCGGCCAGCGGCCGAGAAACTGCCGACATCGCTAATGGTGACGAGGACACGCAACTGATCGAGTGTGAGACTGCCAATCAAATCCATCTCAAAATGTGATTGAAACCATCGAAATTTAATCACTTCCTGAGTTAGGTGTCACGTCTTATATTGCGTTGCATATTTCGCAGGCTTGCGCATCACACGATGAGGCGCGTCTTGCAGAAAAGCCGTCCGGCAAGACGGTTCTCCCATCCATCAACGTCAAAGATTCCTCTCATGCCTACATTGCTCGTAGTCGAAGCCAGCCCGCGCGGCGAACAGTCCATCTCCCGCGGGCTCACGAAAATGTTCGTCAATCAATGGAAGCGGGAACAGCACGACGGCCGCGTGATCCAGCGCGACCTGATGGCGACCGACCTGCCGTTTGTGACGATGCCGTGGCTCGGCGCCTATTTCACGCCCCCGGAACATCAAACGCAGGATATGAAAAACCTTCTGCGTCTTTCCGATGAACTCGTGGAGGAGATACTGTCCGCTGACCACATCGTCATTGGCACGCCGGTTTACAACTACAACGTCCCCGCCGTGCTGAAGGCGTATATCGACCACATCGTGCGAAAGGGCAAAACGCTGGGCTTCTCCGGCGAAGGTCTGGTTAAAGGCAAGGCATGCACGATCGTGATGGCGTCCGGTGGCGCTTACACGCCGGATTCGCCCATTCGGGACCGCGATATCGCGACCGGCTATTTGCGACTGATCCTCAAGGTGATCGGGATTGAAGACGTCACGGTCGTCGCAGGGGGGAACGCAAAGGCGGTCGATATGGGTGAAATATCGCGTAGCGACTTCCTGGAAGCGTTCGCGTCCGATATGGCTGACGCAGTGGCAAGATCCGTCGTGCAGGTGTAAATCCGGACGGCCGGCATCCTCACAAACCGGCCACTCGATTTGCTGCAGTGGACAGACGGGTTCGGGTCGGCGGCAGTCAATCGGGCGCAACGAAATGCCCCTGCGTTGGCGCCGCAGTAGACCAATCGCACGAACTCCGACGCCCCCCGGCACCGGTGGCGCGACTGGACGCAAGTCGCTGATTGTCCGCGCACATCGTTGCCGATACTCTGGCGCCCCACGGCATCGGTAGCCCGAGCCGTACCCGCCGGTCATCGTCGACAGTGATGCCGAGCCGATGCCGCTACCCGACCTCCGGCCGACGTGCGATCCGCGCGCGGGTGGCGGGCGACGCAAGACAGGTGGCTACCGCTTCGTAGCCGGGTGCGCCGGGGTACGGTGCGACGCGGGCCGGCGGGCTATGGTTGGCGGGACACAGAATGATCGCTTCGTCGGGGCCGACGTCCGACAGGTCCAGCATCGCCGACGAGCGGGTCAGCATGAACAGCGGCCGCATGCCGCCTTCCCTGGCGCGCCGGCGAAGGCACGCGATCAGCGCCGCCTGCGTCGGCTGGTCGAGATCCTGTTCGATCATGTCCACGACCAAAGCACCCACGCCGTCCGCCTCGAGGCCGGCAAGCAGCACGGTCAGCGCGGGAGACGGCGTGGCGCCTTCGCCCGCGAGCCATGCGGACGTACGCTCGACCCGCGCCTTCAGCGCCGGATCGGCCTGCAATGCGGCGAAGGCAGCTGCGCCGTCGTTCTCCAGCCGATCAAGCCCGATGAACACGGCGCCCGGCAATGCGTCGGCGAGCCGATGCGCGAGACGGGTCTTGCCGCTGCCCAGCGAACCGATGATGTAGTTCAGCGGACGGATATCGCGACATTCGAACCATTCGCCGCCCCACGGCCAGGGGAGGCTGAATGCCACGCCCGCGGCGGCCGGAGCGAGCAGGCGCGTCAATTCGCCATCGCCGGGCAGTTGGCCGCGCGCGAGATCGGCGCGGATCGCACGAACCCTGTCGACCTTGCCGACCAGATCCTGAATGCCGCGCTCGAGGGCGTTTTCATGCGTGGCCAATGCGTCGCTCAGGCTGCGGGCATCACCCTCCAGTACGCTCGCGACCTGGGTCAGGCTCAAGCCGAGCGCGCGAAGCGCTGCGATGTCGGCTGCACGTGCCAGATCGTCGGGGCCATAGGCCCGGTATCCGGCCAGCGTTCGCCCGGGCGTGACCAGTCCCTGCCGCTCGTACAGCCGCAGCGCCTTTACCGATACGCCGAGCCGCTTGGCGGCTTCCGACGCGCTCAGGCCGCGCGTGACATCGCTCATGGGGCACCTTCAGGTCGTCGATTCGTTGCGACCAGCATAAAGGCGATCCCAGGGGCCGGGTCAATCGGGCTTCTGCAGGTTTTGATCGAGTGCGAGGCGGGATCGATGGCGACGAACCACGTCCCACCGCTCAGTCGGCCAGCCTGAACTCCTCCCGCAGCGCCCGATACAGCCGCCGATACCGCACCAGCCGCCCCGCCAGCAGAGCGACCATGGCGGCATCGGGCGCGATCGTCTCCGTGACGGGCGGTGCGACGCAGACTTCCTCAAGCGTGTCATCCGTCGCGGCGAGGCGTGCAAGCCGCGCGGCACCCAGCGCCGCGCCAACCGCACCGTCCGCATGACGCCGCATCGCGAGCCCGGTCGCATTCGCGCACAGCCGCGCCCAGAACGCACTCCTGGAACCGCCGCCGATGAACGACACCGCGTCGAGCGTCGTGCCGGCCGCACGCAGCGCGTCGTAGCCGTCGGCCATCGCGAACGCGACGCCTTCCATCACCGCATACGCGAGATCGTCCGCGGCGTGCTCGTTGGACAGCCCGAAGAACACGCCGCGGACA
>NZ_JAAGPB010000253.1:0-12621 GCF_017104585.1 Burkholderia sp. Ac-20392 | reverse complement strand
GTCGCGGGCGCCGTCCAGTCGAAGCGGACGGCCGACGTGCGCGACACGGGCCGGGTTGCGATGCCGCGCGCGCGCAGCCGTGCATCGACGCGGGCGCCCGTCTTGCCCGAACCGCCGACGATGAGGGTGGGAAGTGCCGACATGACCGTCTCCTTTGACTAAAATACGAGAATGTCTCGCGTTTCAAAAACACGATAGACTCTCGCATTAGCAACGTCAAGTTTTTCTGGAGGCGGCATGGGCCGACAAAAATCGGGGCAGAACGACGGGCCCGGCGCAGCGGCAGCGGACACGGCAGACGCGCCGGCCCGTGCCCGTCTGGTGCCGACGCAGCAGCGCAGCCGCGAGCGGTTCGAGCGCATCCTCGCGTGCGCGTCGGACGTGATGATCGAGAAAGGCTGCGACGCGTTCCGGATGAGCGACATCGTCGAACGCACGGGCATCTCGTTCGGTTCGCTGTACCAGTACTTCCCGGACAAGGCGGCCGTGATCGGCACGCTTGCGGAGCGCTACAACGAAGCCGGGCACGTCTGCGTGCGGCGCGACCTCGCGACGATGAAGACGCTCGACGATCTGCACGCCACGCTCGCCCGCATCACGGACAGCTACTACCGGATGTTCGTCGACGAGCCGCTGATGCGCGACATCTGGCGGGCCACGCAGGCCGACCGCGCGCTGCAGGCACTCGACCGGGCGGACGGGGAGTTTCTGGCGGGGTTGTTCGCGGATGCGCTGGGCGAAGTGGCGCCCGATACGCCGCATGCGCAACGAAGCGCGTTCGCCGAGCTGATGATGATCCAGATCGCGGCGGCCGTGCGCCATGCGATCACGCTGCCGCCGAAAGCGGCGCAGCAGATCCTCGCGATGTTCAAGCGGACATTGCCGCGGGATCTGTCGGTACTGGGCGCGTAGTCGTGTCAAACGAAGGACGCGGCCGGCACCGACATCACGACGCGCCTACCGGATACGCAATCTGCCGACGGCAAACACGCCTGACGTGTGTCACGGCATGACGGGCGGATGGTAGCTGAGCGTGCTCGCAAGCGCCCAGAGCATGAAAATCACCAGCGGCAGATGCACCACCAGTTGCGTGAACGTGAACCCCACGATGTCGCGGGCACGCAGCCCGAGCACACCGAGGAGCGGCAGCATCCAGAACGGATTGACCAGGTTCGGCAGTGCCTCGGCCGCGTTGTAGACCGTCACCGCCCAGCCCAGATGGACGTGCAGCAGTTTTGCCGCCTCGATCACGTAGGGCGCTTCGATGATCCACTTGCCGCCGCCGGACGGCACGAAGAATCCGAGGACGGCCGAGTACACCCCCATCACCGCGGGAAACGACGATGGCGACGACAGCGCGACGAAGAAATGCGCGAGATGATCGGAGAGCGGCAGTCCGGCAGGCGCCGATGCCCTGGTCAGGATGTACGCAATGCCGCCGTACAACGGAAACTGGATCAGCACTCCTGCGACCGACGGCACGGCACGCGCGACGGCATTGAGGAATCGCCTCGGTCGCCAGTTCAGCAGCATGCCCAGCATCAGGAACACGAAGTTGTACGTGTTCAGATTCGAAATCGCGATCAGCGGATTTTTCGTCGTGAACTCGTGCGCCACCCAGATCGTGCCGATCGCAACGATCGCGAGGGTGACGAGCGGGCTGTACTCGAGCCAGTCACCCGGGCGAGCCGGGTGCGGGATCGTGGCGTGGGCCTCGTCGAGCGGAATCCCGAGCTCCGCCGCCGTCTTTGCACGCGCGCCGCCGGGCGCGGACAACCAGGCAATCAGCAGCGACACGACCGTCAGCACGGCCGCCATCAACATCGACTGCGGCAGGAAGATGGTTTCCGCGAACGGAATGACGCCGGAGATGGCGAGCAGCGTCTTGGGCAAGCTGTCCGGATTCGCCTGCAGTTGCGATGCGGACGAACTCAATCCAAGCGCCCACGTCGCCCCCATGCCGAGATAAGCAGCCGCGCCCGCCGCCCGGTAGTCCATGCGCAGATCGGCGCGACGCGCCAGTGCCCGAACCAGCAGGCCGCTGAAGATCAGGCTGATCGCCCAGTTGAACAACGAGGCGACGATGCTGACGAGCGCGACGAACGTTACGGCCGCCCGTCCGGACGACGGCAAACGCGCGAGCCGGTCGATCAGTTTCGATGCGGGTGGCGATACCGCGACGACATAACCCGAAATGGCCACGATCGCCATCTGCATCGTGAACGGAATGAGGCTCCAGAAGCCGTCGCCGAACGCCACGCCAACCTGCCTGATCGGCGCGCCGATGGCCGTCGCGCCCGCCGCCACGATGACCACCGCGATCGCAGCGAAGATATAAGCGTCCGGGAACCACTTCTCCGACCAGCGCGCCACGCCGGCGGCCATCCGCTCGAGCGCGCCTTCACGGTCCGTCGCCGGCGCACCCACGCGCGGCACTTCCATCAGATCCTTCATCGTTGTCTCCTTGTCCGCCAACACCCTAGTTTGATTTTTCATAGACCTGGATCGCAGCGGCCAGGTCCTCCAACGCGGTACCGACGGCCTTGAACACCGTTCGCTGGCCGTCGTTCAATCTGCCTTTCGCTTCACCCCTGCACAATGCCGACAAGGTCCGGTTCAAGCCGCCGATCGCAATGACATCCCGCGACAGCGGGCCAAGGAGATCACCGGATTTTTGCGGTGCTTCGTGCGTATCGACGTAGATCTCCGCATTCCGGAAGCAATCGTCGTCGGCCTCGCGCATGCGCGGCGTAAAGCTGCCGATCAGGTCGAGATGCGATCCCGGCGCGAGCCACTTGCCGGCGACGACCGGCTCCGTCGCAAGCGTCGCACAACTAACGATGTCCGCGCGCCGAACGCTTTTCTCGAGATCAGTCACGGGCTCCGCGTTGAAACCGAGCTCGGCCAGCCGATCGACCAGCTCGGCCACAGCCCGCGGATTCCTGTCCCAGACTTCGACGTCCGAAATCGGCAACTGGCTGCGATACGCGAGCGGAATCAGGCTGCCAACGCGTCCGGCGCCCAGCAGGACGAGACGCGACGCATCCGGACGCGCCAGATAGGTCGCGGCCAGTGCCGATGCGGCCGCGGTGCGGCGCGATGTGATCTCGTCCCCGTCCAGCTGCGCAAGCGGTCGTCCCGTCCGCCCGTCATAGAGCACATAAGTCGAGTGCAGCCCGGGTAGTCCGTGCCTTGCGTTACCCGGGAAGATATTGACCGTCTTGATGCCCAGATAGCCGTTGTCTTCCCACGCGGGCATGATAAGCACCGTGCCCTCGTCTTCACTGCCGGCATTGATCGCATGCGCATGGCGAAGCGGCACGTGACAGCCATCGACGAACGCCTGCCTCAGTCGCGCTATCAGCGATTCAAAATCCAGTGCATCGCGTGTTGCCACGGCGTCAAAGTATTTCATGGTGAACATTTCCTTCAGCGGGTTCATGCATCGATGGCAACGTCGGTTGCCGGAATGGCCTGGCAGGCGAGACACACATCGGGTTCATCGGGCCCGTGTCCGCTCAAATGCGCGACTTCGCCCGATACGACCTTGACCGCGCAGCTCTCGCACTGTCCGACACGGCAGCCGCTCGGCATGACGACCCCGAGCGACTCCGCGAACGACAGCAGGCTTCCGTCGCGAGGCGTCCAGGTGGCCTCGCGACGCGATCGGGTGAACTGGACGACGAATCGTTTCGACGGGTCGGGCGCCGGCCTGGACGGCGACCTGAACGCTTCCTTGAAGATGTCGAAGGGCGGAACACCGCGTTCGATCAATCCGGCGGTAATCGCCTGCATCATCGGTTCCGGGCCGCACAAATAAAACCGTGCGCGCAGTCGAATCAGGTCGTCACTGACGACGTCCGCCGTCAGATAGCCTTTCATCTGGTAGTCGCGCCCGAGTACCTCGTCGTGCGGGTGGTTGTAGCAGTTGACGACTTCGAGCTTCGGCAGCCGCTGCTTCAAGACCTCGATGCGTTCGCGGAATGCGTGCGTCCCGCTGTTCTGGTTTGCATAGAAGAGTCTCGATTCCGGCGCCTGCGCCCCTCGATCCTGGATCGACTCCAGATAGGAGACGAATGGCGTGATGCCGATGCCGCCGGCGAACATCACGACGGGTTGCTTCGACGCCGGCGGTACGATGAAGGTGCCGGCGGGCGCACCGAGCAAAACGGGATCCCCCACCTTGAGCGATCCATGTATGTAAGAGGACATCGCCCCTTCGAACGGAACGCCCTCCCCCGTTCTGCCCTTCTGGTGGCGCACCGAGATCGAGTAAGTCCGGCGATCGTCTTCGCAGGCGGCGCCTGTCAACGAATAGGCGCGTGTCGTCCCCCCGTCGCCAAGCGTCGGAACGTGCACGGTCACGTGCTGCCCGGGCAGGTAGTCCGGCAACGCCCCGCGGTCCGACGCCCGAAACGTGACCGTTCGCACGCCGCTCGCTTCCTCGTGGATGGCGGAAACGACAAAATCCCGCCGCCCTTTCCACGACCGGCGCGACGAGTCGATCGACGGGTCCGGGCGGATGCGGCAGCGCACGGAGCGCAGCGGCGACGATCCGCTCACCGGGTCGAGTCTGGCCGCCGAAACAAGCCGATTGAAGTTGCTGTGGTTTCGCCCCTCCACGGCGAGCGAATCCATGCCGATCTCGTCACAGGCCTGCCACCAGCCGTATTCGGCCACGATCACGTCATGCGCCAGCTCCGGCACGAGGCGCGCCTTGAAGCGCGCCGAGCCGTTCTTCGTTTCGATCAGGAACCAGTCGTCATCGACGATGCCGTGCTCCGCCGCCAGCGCGTCGTTGAGTTCCGCGACGGGGTACGGCGCGCGGCGGCGCAGGCTCGGGAGCCCGCGGTGCTGACTGTGGCAGTAGTACCCGTTCTTCATCGAGGTCAGCGTACAGGGGAAGCGACGGCGATCGTTCACGCCCTCTCCCAGCCCATGCTGCGGCGGCACGTATCGAGGAACCGCCGGGTAGCCGTGACGATGCAACTTCTCGGAATACAGTTCGACCCGCAACGTCTCCGTGTTGAAACCGCGTGCGCCGTCAGGTGTTGCGGAAGCGTATCGACGCTCGCATTGCATCAACGGCCTGGCGATGCCCTCTGGATGCCCGCGCAGCATCGCGATGTCCATTCCGAGCGGCTCGAGCATGTGATTCCACCCCGCCTCGATACTGCCGCCGAAGAACCGGTCCTTCATGCCGAGCCGAACGGCCAGATCGAAGACGACGTCGTAGTCGGCGCGGCTTTCCCCTCTCGGCGGCACCATGCGCTGTCTCAACTGGACGAGTTCGACCGCGCGTTCGTTGATCTCGAAACCGAGCCGCAAGCCTTCCCGCTCCCACGGCGTGTTCACGGGCAGCAGGATGTCCGCGTAACGGGACGACGGCGTCTCGAAGAGATCGCAGTGAACGTGAAAATCGAGCGCGCAAAGCGCATCGTGGGCGATGCCGCCGTCCGCCTGGGACAGCACCATGTTCGTGCCGAACGCGAACAGTGCGCGGATCCGATAGGGCTCGGCGTCGAGAATCGCGCGATAGACGTCGCGCGCCGTCACCCAACCCTGGGACGGCGGGCCGAGCGGCCGTTCTTCGAGGCCGAGCGCCTTCGCGCGTTGCCCCGGGTTCAGCATCGCGTAGCTGCTGACTGCATTGGCCGGCTGCTTCGCCCATTCCCGATTGGAGCCGCGCGTATCGAACGCGCCCGTCAACGCATACAACGTCGCAATGGAGCGCTCCGTCTGCGTGGCATTGGTGTGCATGCCCACGCCGGACCACGCGTGATAGGCAATGCCCTGCCCGGGGTGCAGCATTTGAGCGGCCTTCATGATGTCGGCTGCATCGACACCGGTGATCGCACTGGCATGTTCCGGCGTATACGCTGCAAGCGCACGCGAATAGAGGTCGAACGCAGGCGTGCATTCCACCTGCGTGCGACGGCCGGTCGCGTCCGTGATCCCGACGTGGCGCGTGCCGGCCATCAATAGATCGGTGAGTGCCGTACCGGCTTCCTCTTCGACCAGTTCAAGACGGTCGAGCGTCTGGTTCCAGAGTGCGTATCGATTGCCCGATGCGTGCGGGTCGATATCCCGTTCACGCAGAAACCGTCCGGTATCGGCACGCACCAGCAACGGGCCGTTCGTCCATCTCCGAAGGAAGGGTTCGTCGACGTTGCCGATCGCGATCATCTGCCTTGCAATGGCCATGGCGAGCGCACCATCGGTTCCGGGATTGACGCGCAGCCACAGGTCCGCCTCGCGGGCGAGCGGCGTCGGCCGCGGATCGACGACGATCAGCTTCGCCCCCCGGCGACGGCCTTTTGCGATCGCATCGGCCTGGGCCAGCCACGTATTGGCAGGATTGTTGCCCCACAGAACGATGAGATCCGCATGCTGATAATCCGCGGTGGGCATGCCGCAGCCGAACGTAAAGACATGCGCGCTGTCCTTGTGCCAGTTGCATATCTCGGTCGCGTAACAGATGTTCGGACTTCCGAACAACCAGACGAATCGTTCGACCCAGTCGATACTGTCGCTCATGGGTGTGCCGCTCGGCGTCGTGACGCCGAACGCCACCGATTCCGCGCCGTTCTCGCGCTTGAAATGCGCAAGACGCTCCGCGATCTCGGACAGCGCCTCCTCCCAGCCGATGCGCTGCCAGCCCGGATCGGCGGCACCCTTGGGCCGGGTCCGCCGCATCGGATACAGCACCCGGTTCGGGCTATGCACGAGTTCGGGTGCGGCTTTCCCCTTCATGCACATCGCATGGCCGGTCGGATGCGTTTCGTCGGGCCGCACCTTGATCATCATGTCGCCACGCACGACGTTGATCGTGCCGCACCGTGACCGGCACAACGTGCAATAGCCCTTTTTCTCCTGAATGTCCATCGATTCGCATCATCCGCTTCATGTTTGACTCCATCCTAGGAAGCGGACACGGCCATGACAAATTCATCCTTTTGATGGCCTGATATATATTGAATCAATATCACGCAACCCGATTCGATGTACCGTTCGGACCTTCGAGGCGGCGCCGTTCCGGAACCGCCCGGATTTCTCGGAGCCTCGCCCGTGAGCACGCACATCACGCTTCGCCAGATCGAGTATTTCGTCTCCGTCGCCGACACCGGCCAGATTTCGCAATCGGCCAACCTGTGCTCGGTCTCCCAGTCGTCGATGACCATCGCGCTGAAGAATCTCGAGGAGATGGTGGGCGTCACGCTGCTTCAGCGTCATTCGAGAGGGGTGCGACTGACACCGGCAGGCGAGCGGTTCCTGCGTCACGTGCAACACGCGACCCTGTCGATCGATCGCGCTTTGGTGGCGGCGCAGGAAGAACCCGAGCAGATCTCGGGGCATGTGCGGATCGGTGTGACCGAAACCATCTCGGCTTATCTGATGCCGTCGCTGATGTCGGTCATTTCCCAACGATTCGGCAACCTGAGCGTGAGCATCGTCGAAGGCGAGCGCGAAGCGATCGAGGACATGCTCGTCGATGACCGCCTCGATATCGCGCTGCTATTGGTGTCGAACACGGCAGAGATTCGGGACTTGAAATACGAGACGATGCTGCGCTCGCCGCGCAGGCTGTGGACCCATCCGGATCATCCGCTGCAGGAAGCGCATCGGGTCACGCTGGAGGACGTCGCACGCGAAAACTACCTGCTCCTGGACATGGACGAGCACCTGCGCACCGTCGGCAAGTATTGGGGAAGCTACGGCATCACGCCGAACGTCTGGATGCAGAGCAAATCGATCGAGGCCGTCAGGAGCCTCGTGGCGCTCGGACAAGGCGTCACGATCCTGTCGGATCTCGTTTATCGTCCCTGGTCGCTGGAAGGAAACCGGATCAGCCGCCGCAATCTGAGTGTGACCGTCCCGACGATGGATGTCGGCGCGGTATGGCGACGGGGGGGTGCAACGTCGACGCCGTGCCGCGCGCTGCTGGAATTGTTTCGGTCATGGAAAAAAAGCGCGCGATAGACGCGCGCCATGCCGGCGGTGCGTGATCGACAACGAACCAGCGCAACCGTTCGTGCAGGCCGGCGCGGCGCGCCCGGGCAGAGCGGGTGCGACGAGCGGTGGCCGGCGCCCGATCACGCGGCGCCGGCCAGTGCCGATCAGCGCTTCGCCGGCACCGGCGGCTCGCCCGCCGTCGTCGCGTTGCGCGCCCAGTCGGCGAACTCGGTGTCGTAGCGATTGCCGATGGTCGCGACATGGTTTGCGTAGCCGTCGTAATCGCCCACCCGGAAGCGCGACACGATCGTGTCGACGTCCGCGCGATGGCGCTCGAACATGAAGCGCGTCGCCATGTAGCCCCACCGGTACGCGCGCGTGACGTAGTCACTCGACGAGTAACGCGTGCCGAGCACGTCCGAGAAGCGGTATGCGCCCGTGCGCACCGCGTCGATCGACTCCTGGTTGTCGTTCTTTCTCGACAGATACTCGGCGACGCCTTCGATCCACCACACGGTCGGCTTCGCGGTGCTCACCGAGAAGTCGCCCGCCATGTCGTAGCGGCCGTCGAGATAGTGCGTGAACTCGTGCTCGAGGTTCCACACCTTGAACTCGGGCCGCAGCCACGAGGCCTCGTGCGCGATGAAGCGCGCCTGGTTGCCAGGCGCGGACGGATCGCCCTCGAGATACATGCCGCCGTTGTCGGTGCTGATGCCGTAGATCACCGACGCGTATTTTCGATAGTTCGCGTAGTCATCGAAAATGACGAGTTCGATCGTGTCGTTGCGATCGCCCGCGACCGGCTTGCGCCCGGTTTTCAACATCCGGTGGAAGTAGTCGTCCTGCCGCGCGACCGCCGTGCAGACCGACTGCAGTTGCGGCATCGTCATGTCCTGCGCGAGAATGCGCACGCCCGCGTTGCATGCGTAGCGATTCGAGAGCACCGCGTCGGTCAGCCGCTTCTTGTAGTCGCAGGTGCCGTAGTCCGCGCAGTTGCCCGGATCGCCGTAGTCGACCGCTTCCGCCGCCGCGAGCCAGAGATCGCTGTCCGCGCCCGTCATGCTCGTCGACGCGAGCAGGTCCTGGATCATTTTCTTCACACGCGGCTTCTGCGTCGGATAACGGAGGAAGCGAAACGTTTCGCGCGCCGCGTCGGCCAGCTGATAGGCGGCGCTCGTGTTCGACAGGCTCGCGCGGTTCGCGGTGACGAAGCGGTTGAGCGTCTCCGGGAGCGTCGCGTCGCTGTCGAGCATCGGCTGCGCGCCGCTGCGCTGGTGTGCATAGAAGAACACCGTGAGCAAGCCGGTAAAGCCGCCCGCCGCACTGCGCTGCAGCAGCGGCGCCGCCGCCTGCGGATTCGCCGCGCTCACGGTGTAGGACGCGATGCGGTTCTTCAGCGTCGGCAGGTAGTACGCTTCGTCCCGCATGTTCGTGATGAGCTTCATCAGCTCGTTCGCGGTGCTCGGCGCGCGCGCATTGTCGCTATAGAGCGCATCGCCCTCCAGGCTCTGCTTGATATACGGGCGCAGCGACACCGCGAGATTCGGGATCGGGTTTGCAATACCCGATACATCATATTGGTAATACGCGGCACGCAGATAAATCAGCAAATTGACCAGGATCAAATTGCTCGCATCGTATTGATGGATTTCCTGCACGAAACGACTCGCAACAGCGTGCACGTTTTCGGCATTGAAGATCTGGGTGGCCTGCGCTTTATCGACCGAGAACAGGCCGTAATGGCATTCGTAATCGGGAAGATTCGCGATGTAATCGGCGAGCGCCGCGCCGCGATACTGGGTCATCACCGACATGTCGCGGCAATCGGCGCCCGACGTGCTGCGCTTGCTGCGCGTGGCCGGCTGCTTGAGCGAAGGCCTGGTCAGCGCCGCGCGATCCTGCTCGCTGAGCGGCAGGTTGTACTGCGCCTGCTCGGGCGACACCGGCAGATTCTGCGGCACGCGAGGCATGCGCGCCTGCCGGGGTTGCGTCGGCTGCGTCGGCTGCGCCGGCTCGGTATTGGCTGATGCGGTGCCGGCCAGTCCGGCGAATACCGACCACGCGACGATGGTCGACCAGCGGCGGGTTTTTTGAAGCCCCTCGTTTATTGCCACTTTATTTTCTCTCGGTTGTTTTTGGGCAACCAAGATATAACATTACATATTGAAACGTCAATTTAATCGATATGAAAGTTATCCTCGTTAATTAGTTTAACTATTTGACGATTAAAATCTGTTTTCGAAATAATTCAACCGGCGGACAGGATTCGGCGAGCCGCTTCCATCAATGAAAAACGCGGGTGGCGAACCGCACCGGATGAACGACACCATCCGGCACGACTCGCCACCCGCGTTGAAGACCTTCCAGCCTTCTGCTTACTTGCTGTAGTCGTACACCCCACGCCCGGTCTTCCGCCCGAGGCGCCCGGCCGTCACCATCTCGCGCAGCAGCGGGCACGCACGATACTTCGGATCGCCGAAGTCCTTCACGAACACGTCCATCACCGCGAGGCACACGTCGAGGCCCACGAGGTCGGCCAGCGCGAGCGGCCCGATCGGGTGGTTCGCGCCGAGCTTCATCCCCGCGTCGATTTCCTCCGCCGACGCGATGCCTTCCGCCAGCACGAAAAACGCTTCGTTGATCATCGGCACGAGAATCCGGTTCACGACGAAGCCCGGCGAGTTGCGCACGCCGATCGGCGACTTGTCGAAACGCTCCGTCAGCTCGCGTACCGCCGACGCGGTCGCATCGCTCGTCTGCAGCCCGCGGATGATCTCGACGAGCGGCATCAGCGGCACCGGGTTGAAGAAGTGCATGCCGACGAAGCGCGCCGGATCGGCGAGCGGCGCCGCGAGCGCGGTGATCGAGATCGACGACGTGTTGGTCGCGATGATCGCTTCGGGCCGCGCGACGGCCTCGATCTGCTTCAGGATGCGGCCCTTCAGCTCGACGTTCTCGGTCGCGGCTTCGATCACGATATCGGCCGCTGCAAGCTTCGCGTAGTCGGTCGACGTCGTGATGCGCGCCAGCGCCGCATCGCGCGTGGCGGCGTCGAGCTTGTCCTTCGACACGAGTCGGTCGAGGCTGCCCTTCAGCGTCGCGACGCCCTTCTCGAGCGCGGCGTCGCTGACGTCGATCATCACGACGTTGAGTCCTGCAACGGCGGCGGTCTGCGCAATGCCGTTGCCCATGGTTCCGGCGCCCACGACGCCGACAATTTCGATGGCCATGAAATTTCCTGTGTGTTCGGGTGCTGAGCGTTCGATTGTCAGATGTTCTCGAAGATCGCAGCAATCCCCTGGCCGCCGCCGATACACATCGTCACGAGCGCGTAACGCCCGCCGATGCGCTTCAGTTCGTACAGCGCCTTGACCGTGATCAGCGCGCCGGTCGCACCGATCGGGTGACCGAGCGAGATGCCCGAGCCGTTCGGGTTGACCTTCGCCGGATCGAGGCCGAGCTCCTGCGTGACCGCGCACGCCTGGGCCGCGAACGCCTCGTTCGCCTCGATCACGTCGAGATCGCTGATCTTCAGGCCCGCGCGTTCGAGCGCCTTCTGCGTGGCCGGCACCGGGCCGATGCCCATGTACGCCGGATCGACACCCGCGTGCGCATACGCGACGAGGCGGGCGAGCGGCTTCACGCCCTGCGCGCGCGCGGCGTCCGCGCTCATCATCAGCACGGCCGCGGCCGCATCGTTGATGCCCGACGCGTTGCCGGCCGTCACGGTGCCGTCTTCCTTCTTGAACACCGGGCGCAGCTTCGTGAAATCGTCCGCGCTTGCGTCGTGACGCACGTGCTCGTCGCTGTCGAACGCAACCTCGCCCTTCTTCGAGCGGATCGAGATCGGCAGGATCTGGTCCTTGAAGCGCCCTTCCGCGATCGCGCGCGCCGCGCGACGATGCGATTCGAGCGCCAGCGCATCCTGCGCGTCGCGCGAGATGCCGTACTTCGCCGCGACGTTTTCTGCCGTCACGCCCATGTGGATCGTCTGGAACGGGTCGTGCAGCGCGCCGAGCATCATGTCGACGAGCTTGCCGTCACCCATGCGCTGGCCGAAGCGCGCGGCCGGCACGGTGTACGGTGCGCGGCTCATGCTTTCCGAACCACCGCCGATCGCGACATCGGCGTCGCCGAGCATGATCGTCTGCGCGGCCGACACGATCGCCTGCAGGCCCGAACCGCACAGGCGGTTCACGGTCAGCGCGGGCGTGTGCTGCGCCACGCCGCCGTTGATCGCCGCGACGCGCGCGAGATACATGTCCTTCGGCTCGGTGTTCACGACGTGGCCGAACACGACATGCCCGACTGCGTCGCCCGGCACGTTCGCACGCGACAGCACTTCGGCGACCACCTTCGCACCGAGGTCGGTCGGCGAGAAATCCTTCAGGCTGCCACCGAAATCACCGATCGCGGTACGGACACCGCTCACTACCACGACTTCTTTCGCTGCATTGCTCATCGTCTCACTCCGGTTCGTTCGCGCCCGCAGGCGCGGGGATGCGTTGCGTTACATGTTCGGGTAATTCGGGCCGCCACTGCCTTCCGGCGTGACCCACACGATGTTCTGCGTCGGGTCCTTGATGTCGCAGGTCTTGCAGTGCACGCAGTTCTGCGCGTTGATCACCAGGCGATCGCTGCCGTCGTCGTTCTTCACGAACTCGTACA
>NZ_JAAGPB010000252.1:0-12700 GCF_017104585.1 Burkholderia sp. Ac-20392 | reverse complement strand
TCGGCCTCCGGCCGACCGTGGGGCGCTACCCGTCGGGCGGCGTGGCGCCGATTTCGCGCACGCGCGACACCGTCGGCCCGATCGCGCGGTCGGTCGAGGACATCGCGCTGCTCGACGCGATCCTGTCGGGAACGGGCACGCCGACGTCGCTGCCCACGCGCAACACAACGCGCCCGGTGCGCCTCGCGGTCCCGCACACGACATTCTGGCGCGGCCTCGCGCCGGATGTCGACACGGTGGCAAATGCCGCGCTGGCGAAACTGGCGCAGGCGGGATTCGAGTGCGTCGATATCGACCTGAACGACTATCCAGGGTTCTTCGACGACGAGCCGGCCGTTATCGCGATGTATGAATTCCGTTCGTCGATGCACGCGTACCTGGTCGAGAACGGCTACGACCTGTCAGTCGACGACATCGTCGCGAACGTGGGGAGCCCGGACGTCGCGAAGATCGCCCGCCATATCACCGGCCCCGACGGTATCGGCGAAGCGGCGTACCGCACCGCGCTCGACCGGCGCACGCGGTCGCGTGCCGCGTATCGGCAGTGCCTCGCCGACAGCGGGGCCGATGCGCTGGTGTTTCCGACCACGATCGCCACTGCGTGCCCGATCCCGGCGGGCGACACGATGATGCTCAACGGCGCACCCGCATCGGTGTTCTCGACCTACATCCGGAACACCGAGCCGGGCAGCAATGCCGGCATCCCTGGCATGACCATCCCGGCCGGCCTGACGGCGGCCGGATTGCCGGTCGGCCTCGCACTGGACGGGGCGGCCGGCACCGATCTCGAGCTCATCGCGGTCGCGCTGGAGGTCGAGCGGGTGCTCGGGCGGCTGCCGGCGCCGGATGACGGGTATGGGGTGGAGGGGCGGCTGGGCGGATACCCGGCCAGCGACGGCGCGTCGTGACACGCAATCTGCCGGGACGCCAGTCGGGTCGATCGCGACGGGATGCGATCGACCCGGCTTGCGCGTTCCTGGCAGCGCGCCGGTACGGCTAGCGAGACATCGACGGAATGGCGCTGGTGGTCGCCTTCGCATAGAAGCCGACCAGCGTGTCGTGCATCTGCTGACGGCTGGCGTCGTCCGCGTAGGCCATATGGCCTCCCGGATACAGCACCCGCGTGTAGCTCGACTGCATTTGCGACGACGGGATCTGGCCGCCCTTCGGATCCGATACGTATTGCATGTCCCAGTCGACGAGCGCGGCCGGCACCACGCCGTCGTAGTACCCGGCCGCGGTCATCACCTGCATCTTCGGATTGATCGCCATTTCATCCGCAATGAAGATGGTCGCGTCGGGGAAGGGCAACTGGCTTCCGTTCGGATAGCTGGTGTTGTGATTCCAGTTGTTTCCGGTTGCGGCATTCAGCCCTTGATATCCGGAAACGGTTTGATATTTAAGGGTGTTGTAAACATATGACGTAAAGATCGGCGTGTAGGCGGACAAATCGTCGAGGGATGGATCGTAAGTCAGGTAATTGTCGATCGATGCCGGGATATTTGCACCCGCCAGGGCCTTGCGCAGATCGTATGCGCCGAGTGTTTTTCCTTGAACGAACATATTGTCGAAGCCCAAGGGAATCTGCGGCCCGATACCTTCATTGGCGAAATAGAAGGTGTCGGCTATGACAGTCGGATTGGACGGCGTCGATTGCGCCTGGACGTTGAAAAAGTACGGACTGCCGCTTGCATCGGCGTACAGGAGATTGCCGAATAGCGCGTTGAGCTGCGGCGCAATGGTTTGCGCCTGTGTCACCGCGCCAGCTGTCGAGCGCCATGACGAATCTGGCAGCCCGGTCGTCGCATTCAGCGGATCCGCGAGTTTGACGAGCGTATTGAACGAGAAATTCTCCGATTTTTGAAAGAGGTCGGACAGGCTGAGGCCGGACAGCGTCGGGTCGGTAATGGCCCCCCAGTATTTGGCGGCCATCGTGATGGTCGGGCCGATGAGCGATGGCACCGGATAACGGCGGCTGGGATGAACGGAGCCGTCGCTGTACGTGTTGATTCGCTGTTCGTATTCGTTGAGGGCCGGCGCCTGCATGATCAGGCCGCTCAGCTTGATCCCGTAGGTGTTGTGCAGCGTGTACGACATGATCCCGACCCGCGGCCCGCCGTAGGACTCGCCATAGATCATCAGCGGCGACTGTCCGCGATTGTTGATGTTCAGGTAACGGTAGATCAGCCCCGCATTGACCAGTTCATCCGCATCGACGCCCCAGAAATCCTGGTTTTTCTTCGGCGAAACCGCTTCCGAATAACCTGTTCCCGGCGGGTCGACGAACACGATGTCGGTCTTGTCGAGCAGTGTCTGCGGGTTCTCTCCGAGCGTGACGTCATTGGGACCCGAGACGGTCGAGCCCTGTTCGGAAAATACCCGCATCGGCCCGTAGGAACCCATGTGCAGAAAGTTCGAGGACGAACCGGGGCCGCCGTTGAAGAAGAAAGTGACAGGGCGCTTCGTCACGTCCGCGCCGTCCAGCGTGTACGCGGTATAGAAGATCGACGCCGTCGGCGCGTTGGTATTCGGATCCCGCACGGTCAGGTGGCCCGCCGTCGCCGTATAGGTGAGGGGTTTGCCGTTGAGCGTAATGCGATGGTGCGTCACGGCTGCTGCTTCCGTCGCGGACGGTAGCGATCCGGTCGCGGTCGTGTCGTAGGCCGTGTTGTCGACGTAGGGCTGGTCGGCCGCCAAAGGCGCGAGCGACGGCGATGACGGCGTGGTGGCGGACGTGGTTTGTGGCGGTAGCGGCGCCGGTGCCGAAGCGGAAGACGTTGAAACGGCCGGGCCGTCATCGCCACCGCAGGCGGATACGAGACATGCGGCGAGGATGGCCGCTCCGAGATAACCGGCCATGATCGACGGTAGCCGACAGCCGAAATGATTCGCATCAGGTAAACGCGACATTTTTACCCCTTCTGTTCGAATTTGAAAAGCAAGAAAGTTTTTATACGTCTCCTGTATTCGGCAACCTCCAGTTTGCCGTTTGTTGATGAATTAAATGGGCGTGACAAATCCGGCGCGATTGCGCGCCATAAACGCTATTTAATGAATTAATATCGGCCAGGCTCTCGGTTCTTTTAATGAAATGAAAGCTTAAGTGATGTCTCCATTGGTATGGTGTGCGGAATGTATGTCACAAAATTTTACGGCGCAAGAGGTTTTTCACAATTAAAAAATGTTGCGCTTGTTTTTATAAACATCGATTAAATAAAGGATTTTCTCAATCAATGGGGATGCCTTTTGATTATTGGATGCCGGGGGATATTCGACTTGCGCGCGAGCGGGAAGGGTGCGGCGCGGACGTCGGCCGGATCGTTCGACATACGTCACCCGAAGGGAAGCAGCCGCCTGCCGGATGGTCCTGTTGCGGCGCACGGCCCCACGCGCTAGGGCGGAACCCCGATGCCGGGCAGCCGCCGTCTCGTCGGGCCTGCCGGTGTGCCGTTCCGATGATGTGTTCCGCGTTCGGCGTGCCCGGCGTCGCTGTGCCACCGCTGCCGAGGATCGGGCGCATCGCCAATTGCGAGGGTCAGCCCGGGCGATCTATCAGGAAAACCCTGATGCGGCCCGGCGAAGCGGCGTTTTTCAAGCTCCGGCCGCCGCTGCAGCCGGCTCGCTCCCGGTCCTCGCCCACCCGCATCCCGGATAGCCGCTCCCCTCGATCCAGCATGGCTTCCAGCCCGTATTGCCTGTCATGGAGGGTATGGTAAACGGCTCGATCTACCGAATATCTCCGTATTTCAATACCTGACAGGTATTGAAAAAGCCGCCTAAAAGTATTGGACGCTCGATTCGGCCGAGACGTATAAATCGCCTCAAGAACTTCACCTCCACGGCGTGCCCCATGTCCTCCGTCACCATCGAACGCATCGAAACCCGCCTCGTCGACCTGCCGACGATCCGCCCGCACAAGCTGTCGGTGGCCACGATGCACGGCCAGACGCTGATGCTCGTGAAGGTGTTCTGCAGCGACGGCGTGACGGGCCTCGGCGAAGGCACGACGATCGCCGGCATGGCCTACGGCCCGGAAAGCCCCGAGGCGATGAAGCTGGCGATCGACACGTATCTCGCCCCGGCGATCGTCGGCAAGGACGCGACGCGCATCCAGACGCTGATGGCATTCCTCGGCAAGCTCGCGAAGGTCAATCACTTCGCGAAAAGCGCACTCGAAACCGCGCTGCTCGACGCACATGGCAAGCGGCTCGGCGTGCCGGTGAGCGAGCTGCTCGGCGGCCGCCGCCGCGATCGCCTGCCGGTCGCGTGGACGCTCGCATCGGGCGACACGGCCACCGACATCGCCGAAGCCGAACGGATGCTCGACCAGCGCCGTCACAACGTATTCAAGCTGAAGATCGGCGCAAAGTCGCCGGAGACGGACATCCGCCACGTGGCCGAGATCAAGAAGGCAGTCGGCGATCGCGCGTCGGTGCGTGTCGACGTGAACATGGCGTGGAGCGAAACCCAGGCCGCGCGCGCGATTCCGGCGCTGGCCGATGCCGGCTGCGAACTGGTCGAGCAGCCGGTGGCCTCGGCCGCGGCGCTGGCGCGCCTGATGCGCCGCTTCCCGGTCGCGCTGATGGCCGACGAAATCCTGCAGGGCCCCGACAGCGCATTCGACATCGCGAAACATCACGGCGCGGACGTGTTCGCGATCAAGATCGAGCAAAGCGGTGGCCTGTTCGCCGCGCAGCGCGTCGCCGCGATCGCGGATGCGGCCGGCATCGAGCTGTACGGCGGCACGATGCTCGAAGGCGCGTTCAGCACGGTGGCGTCCGCGCACCTGTTCGCGAGTTTCGCGAACCTGCAGTGGGGCACCGAACTGTTCGGGCCGCTGCTGATCACCGAAGAGATCCTGACGCAGCCGCTGGACTACAGCGACTTCGAACTGACCGTGCCGGACGGCCCCGGTCTCGGCATTGAACTCGACGAAGACAAAGTCAGGCGATTCACCCGCGACGGGCTGACGAAAGTCGCGCGGTAGCCCGAGTCAGGCCAGGCCGTCACCCCCCAAATACACGTGGAGACACCATCATGAGCGTCAAAGTTTTCGAGTCCCGGGAAGTGCAGGATCTGTTGAAGGCCGCGTCGAACGCGGGCGCGGACGGCACGAAGGGCGGCAACGCGCGCACGCAGCAGGTCGTGCTGCGGCTGCTCGGCGACCTGTTCAAGGCGATCGACGATCTCGACATCACGCCCGACGAAGTGTGGGCCGGCGTCAACTACCTGAACAAGCTCGGCCAGGACGGCGAAGCGGCGCTGCTTGCGGCCGGCCTCGGTCTCGAGAAGTTTCTCGACATCCGGATGGATGCCGCGGACAAGGCGGTCGGCCTCGACGGCGGCACGCCGCGCACGATCGAAGGGCCGCTGTATGTCGCGGGCGCACCGGTGCGCGACGGCGTGTCGAAGATCGACCTCGACGCGGACGATGGCGCGGGCCCGCTCGTGATCCACGGCACGGTCACGGGCCTCGACGGCAAGCCGATCGCGGGCGCGCTGGTCGAATGCTGGCACGCGAACTCGCACGGCTTCTATTCGCACTTCGATCCGACCGGCAAGCAGAGCGATTTCAACCTGCGCGGCGCGGTGAAGACGGGCGCGGACGGCAAGTACGAATTCCGCACGCTGATGCCGGTCGGCTACGGCTGCCCGCCGCACGGCGCGACGCAGCAGTTGCTGAACGGCCTCGGCCGCCACGGCAACCGCCCGGCGCACGTGCACTTCTTCGTCGACAGCAACGACCACCGCAAGCTGACGACGCAGTTCAACATCGATGGCGATCCGCTGATCTGGGATGACTTCGCGTATGCGACGCGCGAGGAGCTGATCCCGCCCGTGGTCGACAAGACCGGCGGCACGGCGCTCGGCATGAAGGCCGATGCGTACCAGGACATCGAGTTCAACTTCGTCCTGACGCCGCTGGTGCAGGGCAAGGACAACCAGGTCGTCCACCGCCTGCGCGCAGCCGCGACGGCATAACCGCCCGCCGGCGCGGCGCCGATGCGCCGCCGCCGGCCGGGTTCCCGCGAGATTCAACCGATTACCGATGCGAGCGTGCTTGCAGGACGCGGCACGCGCATGGGAGGAGCCAACATGTCCGCCACGATCGACCAAGCCACCGACCTGGATCACCTGCTCGCCACCGCCGTGCAGGACGACAAGGAGGCCGGCATATTCCGCTGCCGCCGCGACATCTTCACGAACGCCGAGCTGTACGAGCTCGAGATGAAGCACATCTTCGAGAGCAACTGGGTGTACCTGGCGCACGAAAGCCAGATCCCGGCGAACAACGATTACTACACGACGTGGATCGGCCGCCAGCCGATCGTGATCACGCGCGACAAGACCGGCGAGCTGCACGCGGTGATCAATGCCTGCGCGCACAAGGGCGCGATGCTGTGCCGCCGCAAGCACGGCAACAAGGGCAGCTTCACGTGCCCGTTCCACGGCTGGACGTTCTCGAACACCGGCAAGCTGCTGAAGGTGAAGGACGAGAAGACGACCGAGTATCCGGTGCAATTCAACACGCACGGCTCGCACGACCTGAAGAAGGTCGCGCGTTTCGAGAACTATCGCGGCTTCCTGTTCGGCAGCCTCAGCGCCGACGTGCTGCCGCTGGAAGAGTACCTCGGCGAAGCGCGCGTGATCATCGACCAGATCGTCGACCAGGCGCCGAACGGGCTCGAAGTGCTGCGCGGCAACTCGTCCTACATCTACGAAGGCAACTGGAAGATGCAGATGGAGAACGGTTGCGACGGCTACCACGTCAGCACCGTGCACTGGAACTACGCGGCGACGATGGGCCGCCGCAAGGAAGACGGCACCAAGGCCGTCGATGCGAACAGCTGGAGCAAGTCGGTCGCGGGCGTGTACGGCTTCGACAACGGCCACATCCTGCTGTGGACGCAGACGATGAATCCGGAAGTGCGGCCCGTGTATCAGCACCGTGAAGAGATCAAGGCGCGCGTCGGTGACGTGCAGGCCGACTTCATCGTCAACCAGACCCGCAACCTGTGCGTGTACCCGAACGTGTTCCTGATGGACCAGTTCAGCACGCAGATCCGCGTGGTGCGGCCGCTCGGCGTCGACAAGACCGAAGTCACGATCTTCTGCTTCGCGCCGAAGGGCGAGAGCGAGACCGATCGCACGATCCGGATCCGCCAGTACGAGGATTTCTTCAACGTGACGGGCATGGGCACGGCCGACGACCTCGAGGAGTTCCGTGCGTGCCAGAACGGTTATGCGGGCATCACGGCGATGTGGAACGACCTGTCGCGCGGTGCGCCGCTGTGGGTCGACGGCCCGGACGAGAACGCGAAGAAGATGGGGCTGAACCCGCGCATTTCCGGCGAGCGCAGCGAGGACGAAGGGCTGTTCGTGTGCCAGCACGAACACTGGGTGCATGTGATGCGCGATGCGCTGAAGAAGGAACGCGGGGAGGTGGCAGCATGAGCTTCGATTACCGGACTGTCTGCGCGGCGCTGTATCGCGAAGCGCGCCTGCTCGACGATCGCCAGTGGGACGAGTGGCTGACCTGCTACACGGAGGACGTCACGTACTGGATGCCCGCGTGGGATGACGACGATCGGCCGACCGAGGATCACCAGAGCCAGATCTCGCTGATGTACTACCCGGACCGTGGCGGCCTCGAGGATCGCGTGTTCCGGATCAAGACCGAGCGCAGCGGCGCCTCGACGCCCGAGCCGCGCACCAGCCACAACGTGACGAACGTCGAGGTGCTGGCCGAGCGCGACGACGAGGTGGACGTGCGCTACAACTTTCACACGCTGAACCACCGCTACCGCGTGACCGATCACTTCTTCGGCACGATGTTCGTCACGTTGCGCAAGGTGGGCGACGAGCTGCTGATCTCGTACAAGAAGATCGTGCTGAAGAACGACTACATCCGGCAGGTGCTCGACGTCTATCACGTCTGACACCGTTGCCTTGTCATGAAAGAAAAGGAAGTGGAGGTGACGCCATGTCCAGCTACAAGATTGCACTGAACTTCGAGGACGGGGTAACCCGCTTCATCGATTGCAAGGCCGGCGAGAAGGTGCTCGACGCAGCCTTCCGCGCGAAGATCAACCTGCCGATGGATTGCTCCGACGGCGTGTGCGGCACCTGCAAGTGCCGCGCCGAAAGCGGCAGCTACGACCTCGGCGACGACTACATCGACGATGCGCTCACCGAAGACGAGAAGGACGGCGGCCTCGTGCTGACCTGCCAGATGGTGCCGCAAAGCGATTGCGTGATCGCGGTGCCGACGTCGTCGGTCGCCTGCAAGACGGGCCAGAGCGGGTTCGCCGCCACGGTGACGAAGGTCGAGCAGCACAACGACGCGGCCGTCGTGCTCGAACTCGACGTCGGCGCGGCCGCGCCCGTCTTCCTGCCGGGCCAGTACGTGAACATCGACGTGCCCGCGAGCGGGCAGCACCGGTCCTACTCGTTCTCGTCAGCGCCGGCCGATGCGAAGGTCAGCTTCCTGATCAAGAAGATCCCCGGCGGCGTGATGAGCACCTGGCTCGAATCGGCGCAGCCCGGCGACAAGCTGGAACTGCACGGGCCGCTCGGCAGCTTCTACCTGCGCGACGTGCAGCGGCCGCTGCTGTTCCTCGCGGGCGGCACGGGGCTGGCGCCGTTCCTGTCGATGCTCGAGGTGCTGGCGCGCACCGGGTCGCAGCAGAAGGTGCACCTGATCTACGGCGTGACGCGCGATCTCGACCTCGTGCTGGTCGAAGCGATCGAAGCCTACGCGGCGACGCTGCCGAACTTCAGCTTCGCGACGGTCGTTGCGGATGCTGAGTCGAGCCATGCGCGCAAGGGCTGGGTCACGCAGCACATTCCGGCCGATGCGCTGAACGACGGCGACGTCGACGTGTATCTGTGCGGGCCGCCGCCGATGGTCGACGCGGTGCGCAAGTACTTCGACGACGAAGGCGTGAAGCCGAACAGCTTCCACTACGAGAAGTTCACCCCCAACGTCACGGCAAAGGCGGCGTGATCATGCAACGATTCTCTGGCAAGGTCATCGTCGTCACGGGCGCCGCACAGGGCATCGGCCGCGGCGTCGCGCTGCGCGCGGCGGCCGAAGGCGGCAGGGTGCTGTTCGTCGATCGCGCGGATTTCGTCGCCGAGGTCGCGGCCGAAGCGACCGGTGGCGAGACGGCCGGCTTCGTCGCCGATCTCGAGACGTACGACGGTGCGCATGCGGCGGTCGCGCACGCGGTGCAGACGTTCGGCGGCATCGACATCCTGATCAACGGCGTCGGCGGCGCGATTCGCATGCGCCCGTTCGCCGAATTCGAGCCCGCGCAGATCGATGCGGAAATCCGCCGTTCGCTGATGCCGACGCTCTATACGTGCCACGCGGTGCTGCCGCACCTGCTTGCGCGCGGCGGCGGCACGATCGTCAACATCTCGTCGAATGCGACGCGCGGCATCCGCCGCGTGCCGTACTCGGCGGCGAAAGGCGGCGTCAATGCACTGACGGCGGCGCTCGCGATGGAATACGCGGAACACAACGTCCGGGTCGTGGCGACCGCGCCGGGCGGCACCAGCGCGCCACCGCGCCGCGTGCCGCGCAACGCGGGCGGCGACAGCGAGCGGGAACAGGCATGGATGGGCGAAGCCGTGCGCCAGGTCACGGAATCGACGTTCTTCAAGCGCTACGGCAGCCTCGACGAGCAGATCGCGCCGATCCTGTTCCTCGCGTCCGACGAGGCGAGCTACATCACCGGAACGGTGTTGCCGGTCGCGGGTGGCGATACGGGTTGAGCGGCGTGTCGTGACGCCGCTTGCGAGTGTTCAACGTGTGTTCCATCGACAACCCACCGGCCGGCGCGACGACGCCGGCCACGGAGACCCCCCATGCGTGATCGCAAAGCTATCGTTCCGGCGGGAATGGAAGCGGTGTACGAGAAGATCGGCTACGCACCGGGCTTGAAGGTCGGCGATACGCTGTACGTATCCGGCCAGATTGGCCGCGATGCGGCGATGCAGCTCGTCGAAGGCCGTGAAGCCCAGATCGTGCAGGCGTTTGAAAATTTGAAGTTGGTGCTGGCGGCTGCCGGCGCATCGTTCAACGACGTGGTCGACCTGACGACCTTCCATACCGACATGCGCGACCTGCCGTTGTTCATGCAGGTGCGCGACCGCTACCTCGCTGCGCACCCGAAGCCTGCGTGGACGGCGGTCGGTGCGCACATGCTGGGCGGCGCGCCTGGCTATATCGTCGAGATCAAGGCGGTGGCCGTGTTGCCGGCTTGATGTGCGGTGACGAGGTGCGGGCGCGAGGTGCGCAGTCCATGCATCGAATCGGCTCATCGCGTGCTGACATGGCGCGAGAGATTTCGCGACGCAAGACGGAATCCTGACGAATGGCTTTCTCGCGACCTTCGGCGTGAATCGTTGCGCGGCGGTCAGCGACAAGTCGGGCGAGTTCGTTTATGGTGCGAGGGAACGCAGCGTCGTTTCCTTCCTTCCGTCGAGAATCCGCGATGAAATGCCTGCCACGCGCCATCTTCGCCGCCCTCGCTTTCACCGTCGCTCAAGCCGCGCTCGCCCAGGTGCCGGGAACGGTGCAGCTCGAAGACATGACCTGGACCGAACTGCGCGACAGCATCCGGGCCGGCAAGACCACCATCCTGATCCCGATCGGCGCGACCGAGCAAAGCGGGCCGTACGTCGCGCTCGGCAAGCACAACGCGCGGGTCAAGATATTGTCCGAGCGGATCGCGGAAGGCCTCGGCAATGCAATCGTCGCGCCCGTCATCGCCTATGTGCCCGAGGGCGGCTATGCGCCGCCGACGTCGCACATGCGCTTCCCGGGCACGATCACCGTGCCCGACGACGTCTTCGAAAAGACCCTCGAATCCGCGGCCAACAGCTTCCGGGTCCATGGCTTCACGAACATCGTGTTCCTTGGCGACCACGGCGGCTATCAGAACGACATCAAACAGTCGGTCGCCCGGCTCAACAAGTCATGGGCGGGCACGGGCGCGCGCGCGTTCGTGCCGGCCGCGTATTACGGCACCAGTTCCGACGGTTACGACCAGATCCTGCGCGAGCACGGCGTGCCGGCCGCGGATATCGGCACGCATGCGGGGCTGGCCGATACGTCGTTGCTGCTGGCGGTCGCACCGGGCATGGTCAGGGTCGACAAGCTGCGCAACGCCGCGAAGCCCGGCGCCGTCGACGGCGTCTACGGCGGCGATCCGCGTCATGCGAGCGTCGAGCTCGGCCGGCTGGGCACCGACGCCATCGTGTCGCGCTCCGTCGACGCAATCAGAAAGGACATCGCCGGCCGCTGACGCAGCCGCGCCATCGCGCTACTTTTGTCGTCGTTCCATTCAATCGAACAGGGACATCGTCATGCAACCGCGCTTTCGCCGTCACATCCGCTTTTCCCGTCCCGCGATCGTCATCGCGGCAGCGCTGGTCGGCTTCGGTGCGCGCGGTGCGATCGCGGCGTCCGCCGTCACGGCCGTGCCCGGCATGCCGCCCGTCATCCAACCCGACAACCTGTACAGCGAGGCGCAGGCCGGCCGCATGAGCGCGGCGGTGGCGGGCGCGTTGCCGCGCATCTATGTGCCGAACCTGAGATCGAACGACGTCTACGTGATCGACCCGGCCACGTACAAGGTCGTCGACCGGTTCGCCGTCGGCCGCAGCCCGCAGCACGTCGTGCCGGCATGGGACCTGCAGACGCTGTGGGTCGCGAACAATGCGGAAGGGCGGACCGACGGCAGCCTGACGCCGATCGACCCGAAGACGGGCAAGCCCGGCCAGGCAGTGAGCGTCGACGATCCGTACAACATGTATTTCATGCCCGACGGCAAGGATGCGATCGTGGTGGCCGAGGCGCATGCGCGGCTCGATTTCCGCGACCCGAAAACGATGGCGCTGAAGTCGAGCCTCGATGTGCCGCAATGCAAGGGCATCAACCATGCCGACTTTTCGATCGACGGCCGGTATGCGCTCTTCACGTGCGAGTTCGGCGGCAAGCTGGCGAAGATCGATCTGGTGAATCGCAAGGTGGTCGGCTACCTCGAACTCGACCGGAAAGGGATGCCGCAGGACATCCGCGTGTCGCCGGACGGCAAGGTGTTCTATGTCGCCGACATGATGGCGGACGGCGTATATGTCATCGATGGCGACGCCTTCACGAAGATCGGCTTCATCCCGACCGGCGTAGGGACGCACGGGCTGTATCCGAGCCGCGACGGCACGAAGCTCTATATCGCGAATCGCGGCTCCAATCGCGTCCACGGGCCGCGTCACGGCAAGGGCAGCGTATCGGTGCTCGATTTCGCGACCCGCAAGGTGGTCGCGACCTGGCCGATTCCCGGTGGCGGCAGCCCCGACATGGGCAACGTCAGCGCGGACGGCAAGACGCTGTGGCTGTCGGGCCGCTTCGATGACGTCGTCTATGCGATCGACACCGCGAGCGGCGCGGTCCGGTCGATTCCCGTCGGCATGGAGCCGCACGGCCTGACGGTGTGGCCGCAGCCGGGGCGCTATTCGCTGGGCCATACGGGAAACATGCGGTAGGACGGCGCCCGGTCAGCGCGTACCGGCACAGCCGTTCGACACGCGGGCCGCATGGCTCGTCGATGAAACCCGCGCAAGCAACCGCCGCGGCGCAAACCGCGCGCGGTTCGTGCGCCGGTCCGGCCCGTCGCCGCGCAGGGCGGCC
>NZ_JAAGPB010000251.1:0-12238 GCF_017104585.1 Burkholderia sp. Ac-20392 | reverse complement strand
GCCGTGTTCAGCCAGGCGCTTGCCGGTAACCGGCAAGCGCCTGGCTGAACGCGGCGGGCCGCCGCATCTTCGCGAACGCGCCGAGCAGCACGACGACGGCAGCGCCGGCCTGCGCGCTGGTGGCAAGTACGGGATCGAGCGTCATCGCGGCCTCACGGGTTGACGAGCAGCGACGACGTATTGCCGATCTGCTTCTCGACGTGCTGCAGCTTGCCGGTGCGCGCATCCATCACGACGAGGTCGGACGTCGCCGTCAGCCCGTAGAACAGCGGCTTGTCGTCCTCGCTGACCTGGATCGACACGAGCGGATCGACCTTCTGCTGCGCGAGATCCCAGCGCGCGACACGCTGCTTCGACTTCAGGTCAACCACCCACACCTGGGTACCGGGATCCTTGTGCGAGCCGTCGCCGCCCTTGTGCATCAGCACGTAGTAGCGGTTCTGCCTGGCCTGCACGGCCGTCTGCTGCATGCCGCCCGGGCGCCAGCCTTCGGCACGCTCGGCGTCCGTCAACAGCGACCATGGCTTGCCGAACGCGGGCTTGTCGCCGCTGAAATCCGCGCTGAGCACGTTGCCGCCGTACGTCGTGAACAGATACTCGCCCTTGTAGCGCGACGCGTTCACGAACGCCGGATCCTTGTCGACGTCGATGAACGCATCCGACATCGTGCGCTTCGCTTCCTTGCCGTTCGCATCGAGCGTGACGGTCAGTGCCTTGCCGCTTTCGCACAGCGCGGTGAAGCGGTCGTTGCCCGACGGATACGCGAGCACGCAGGCTGCCGTGTCGATCTCCGACAGCACTTTCTTCGACACGGCGTCGATCACCGTCAGCGATGCCGCCGGCGTGATGTTCGCGACGTACAGCCGCTTGCCGTCCGCGCCGAACGCGGTGTTGTACGGCGACGGCACATGCTGCGCGTGCTTCGCCGGAATCACGATCTCGCCCGCGTGATCGAGCGTCGTGTTGTCGGTCATCTCGACGACGTCGGTGCGCGTGCCGTGCGAGCCGCGCGAGAAGTAGGTCGTCGCGACGAAGCTGGTCCTGTGATCGGGAGAAATCGCGAAGCCGGGGCCGAAACCGCCGTCGATCTGGCCGAGCAGCTTCTTCGCATCGGCGTCGTACACGTAGATGCGTCCGTCGGTCATCGACGGCATCGAGATGTCGACGATATAGACCTCGTGCTGATGCCATGGCGGCATCTTCTGCACGACCAGTTCCTCCGGCTTTTCCGTCGCGTTCGCGCTGCCGACCCATGCCGCCGCGAACGCCAGCGTCGCCGCGAGCACCGCGGTTCGTCGCCTTGTCCTCATGTCGCCTCCAGTTGGGGAATCACGTGATGTGGGGCGACTGTAGTTCGACAATAAATCCGGTCAGCACCCGGACCGGCACCGCGTGCGTGCCGATTCGGGATATTGGAAAACCGCCTGAAAGCCACGCCGGCTGGAGGCTTCCGACCCTCTGACAAATGCGCGCGGAATAGCGCTCCCCCTTATTGCGCCGACCACGCGGTCGGTTTAATCTTGCGCGGTCCTGATCGACGCACCTGGAGGCGCTGTGTTCGTGTTTCACGAGAGGTTCGACAACGCGGACCGGCATGCCGAGGCGCTGCGCGGCTGGAACCAGCGCTACGACCAGATCGGCTCGGGCGCCTATCGCAGCGCGGTCAAGCATGCGGTGCTGGACGGCATGCAGTTGTTCCAGGAAGCCGCCAACGTGCGCATCATCCAGCGCGGAAGGTTGCCGCACGACCACACGGTGTTCGGCATGCCGCTTACCGGCTCCGGCGCATTCGCATTCGGCGGTGCGCGCATCGAACGCGGCACGATGGTGATGGCGCGCGGCGGTGCGCCGTTCGAGCTGCATTCGCCCGACGACATGTCGCTGATCGGTGTCGTCGCCGATCGCGAATTGATGCAGCAGGTCGAGGATGCGGCCGATGTCCACCTCGATGACGCCATGTTGCGGCGCGGCGTCGTCGACATGCCCACCGCCGTGCTGATGCGCGCGAGCGTGCAGGTCGCCACGCAACTCGAACGGGTGCTGTCGGCCCCCGACACGTACCTCGACGCACGCGCGCAGCGCGAACTGCGCGGCGAGATCGGCAACGTGCTCGTCGATCTCCTCACGTACCGGATTGCCGAACCGTCGAACCGTCTCACGCACGCCTGCCGCGCCGACATCGTGCGTCGCGTGCACGACTACGTGATCGACCATCCCGAAGCACCGGTCGACGTGCTGAGCCTGTGCACGCAATTGCGCGTGAGCCGGCGCACGATGCAGAACAGCTTCCAGTCGGTCGTGCAGACGAGCCCGTTGAATTACGTGCGCTCGCTGCGCTTGTCGCAAGTGCGGCGGATGCTGCTCGATACGCGGCAGGCCGACCTGCCGATCAGCGATGCGGCCGCGCGCTGGGGCTTCATCCACCTTGGGCATTTCGCGAACGCGTACAAGGCGCAGTTCGGCGAGTTGCCGTCGACCACCGCGCGCCGGTCGGTGCGCGGCGCAAAAACGCGCTAAGCCCGCGCAAAACCCGCGATAATCTCCCGCTGACCGTTCGGCGCGCGCGAGCCGGCGCGGCACCCGCCCGTCCGCTCGCCGCCCCGCGCGATGCGTGACGACCACCGGATTCCATCCCCTGCCCCGATGCCCGAGGATTTCCACTTCCTGCTGCTGCCCGGCTTCTCCGCGCTCGGCTTCATGTCCGCGGTCGAACCGCTGCGCGTCGCGAACCGCTTTCGCACCGAGCTCTATCGCTGGCACGTGATCAGCGCCGACGGCGCGCCCGTCGCCGCGAGCAACGGCATTCCGGTCGCCGCCGAAGCCGCATGCGCGGAGGTCGACAAGGTCGATACGGTGTTCGTCGTCGCGGGCTTCGATCCGCTCGTGTGCTACACGCGTGCGATCGGCGACTGGCTGCGCCGCCAGCACCGTCATGGTGCAACGCTCGGCGGCATCGACACGGGCAGCTTCGTGCTCGCGGAAGCCGGGCTGTTCGACGCAACGCAACCGCTCACGCTGCACTGGGAAGCGCTGGCCGCGTTCCGCGAACGCTACCCGGGCCTCAACGCGACGCAGGAGTTGTTCGAGATCGACGAACGGCGCATCACGTGTGCGGGCGGCACCGCGTCGATCGACATGATGCTCGACCTGATCGGGCGGCGGCACGGCGCCGATCTCGCGGCGGCGATCTCCGAGCAGTTCGTCGTCAGCCGGATCCGGCAGCGCTCCGACAGCCAGCGGCTCGAGATCGCCGCGCGCTACGGCGTGCACAACCGCAAGCTGATCCAGGTGATCGGCACGATGCAGCGGCACATGGAAAACCCGCTCGGCTCCGACGCACTCGCGCAGGAGGTGTCGATTACCCGCCGCCAGCTCGAGCGGCTGTTCAGCGCGACGCTGAACGACACGCCGACGCATTTCTACCTGAACCTGCGCCTCGATCGCGCGCGTGAACTGCTGCAACAGACCGACATGAGCATCACCTCGGTTTGCGTCGCGTGCGGGTTCGAATCGCCGTCGCATTTCTCGCGCACGTATCGCACGCGGTTCGGTTTGAGCCCGCGCAACGACCGGCGCGCGACGCGCTGATCGTCGCGGGTTTAAAGCACAATCCTGCGCGGTATTGCGCGTTCCGGCGGCGTTTCCCGCCGCTCGCTGAACAATGCCGGCGATTGATCGACAGACTGAAGCGGTCGTCGAAAATAAATTGGAATGTCGTTGAAAATATTCTGTAACATACCAAAAAAAGTTAGATAGGCAGCCTAACGACACGCGTGCTTCACTCGACGCGTATCGCGCCGCACCGGCTGCCAACCGATACCGATTCGATCCGAGGGGTATGACATGACGATGCTCGCTTCGCCGTCGCCGCACCTGCCTGCCGTTCGCTTCTTCGCTCGCTTCTCGGCCTGCTTGTCCCCCTCTGCGCCCGCCTGTTTCTTTTCGACCTGACATTTAGGGATCCTTAGTCAGTCGACACCCCCAACACCGCTTCGCCGCACCGGTTCCATCGAGCCGTCGCGCGGGCCGTGTCGTGCCTGCGCGCCACGAACGCGCGGGCGTGTCCAACCGTTGAGATGAGGATCACGTATGCAGACATCACGCAAAGCACTGCCGCTCGCCCTGGGTCTCGCGCTCGGTTTCGGCATCGTCGGCGGCACCGCGGCCGACACGAAAGTCTCGAATCCGCAAGCAACGAGCCTGCGCGAAAGCCTGACGCGCGGCGTCGCGCCGGCGGCCGCCAAAGCCGATACGGCCGCCGGGCAGTTCCGCCCGGACGGCGTCGCCGTCACGCTGTACAACCCCGCCTATCGCGCGAAGAAAACCGCCACGACACCCGCCGCCACCGCGCGCGACTTCGTCGCGTCGCAGGCCGCGCAGCTCGGGCTCGATGCGACCGCACTCGCGAGCCTCGTCGTCACGTCGGAGCGCAGCGATGCCGATTTCACCGTCGTGCGCCTGCAGCAGCAGGCAGCCGGATTGCCCGTGTACGGCAGCGATATCGCGGTGACGGTCGCGAAGGACGGCCGCATCCTGTACGTCGCGAGCAACACGGTCAACGGCGTGGTCGCGACGTCGCGCAAGTCGCAGGCCGTCGACCAGCAGCAGGCGCTCGACCGCGCCCGCGCGTATCTCGGCGTGAGCGGCTTCACGAACCTCGATGCGCAGCTCGTCGCGTTCGTCGACAAGACGGGCACGCATACCGCATGGAAGGTGCGCGGCCGCCCGAACGACGGCCCGAAAGGCGACTGGGAACTGCTGATCGACTCCGGCAGCGGCGAAGTGCTGCGCGCCGAGGACAAGGCGTTCTACGCGACCGACGGCACGGGCTTCGTATTCCGGCCCGATCCGCTGTCGCCAACCAAGAGCAGCTACGGCAGCACGGGCTACAAGGACAACAACGACGGCGATTCGTCGCAGCTCACCGCTGCGCGTGTACGCGTGACGCTGAAGGATCTCGCGCAGTCGGGCGGACGCTACTCGCTGTCGGGTCCGTACGCGGCGTGCGTCGATTTCGATGCGCCGCTCGACAAGGCGTGCCCCGTGCAGTCGACGCCCACGTTCGAATTCACGCGCGGCAACCTGTATTTCGAGGCCGTGAATGCGTACTACCACATCGACACGTTCCTGCGTTACGTGAACCAGACGCTCGGCATCAAGGCGTTGCCGTACCAGTACACCGGCGGCGTGCAGTACGACCCGCACGGCGAATCGGGCGACGACAACTCGTCGTACTCGTCGAGCAGCGGCCGGCTGACCTTCGGGCAAGGCGGCGTCGACGATGCGGAAGATGCGGACGTCGTGATCCACGAGCTCGGCCACGGCATCCACGACTGGGTGACGAACGGCGGCCTGTCGCAGCAGGAAGGCCTGTCGGAAGGCACCGGCGACTATCTCGCCGCCGCGTACAGCCGCGACTTCAACCAGTGGAGCCCGTCGGACGCGCAATACAACTGGGTCTACAACTGGGACGGCCACAACGAGTTCTGGGGCGGCCGCGTGACCAACTGGAACGTCGGGCGCACCTATGCGCAGGCACGCGGCGCGGAGATCCATACGGCCGGCCAGTACTGGGCGTCGTGCAACCTCGTCGCGCGCGACGCGATCGGTGCGCAGGCGATGGACAAGGCGTTCCTGAAAGGCTTGTCGATGACCAACAGCTCGACCAACCAGAAGGCCGCCGCGCAGGCCGTGCTGACGGCCGCGTCCGCGCTCGGCTACAGCAACGCGCAGCTCACCGCGATCGGTAACGCGTACAACCAGAGTTGCACGTACGGCGTGACCGTACCGAAGAAGTCGTAATTCCGCAGCAGGCGGGGGCGCGTCGCACGACCTGCGGCGCGCCCTCTTCCTCGACATCGCCATCCTCACGAGATCGACCATGCCTACTCTGAAACTGACCCGCCTGAGCGCCGCGCTCGGCGGCATGCTGCTGACCGCCGCCGCGCACGCGACGCCGGTGTGGATCACGCTCGGCGACTCGGCGTTCCGCCAGTTGCAACGCATCGACGCCAGCGCCACCGCGCAATACAGTACGACCCTCGACGCCGGCAAGACGGCCGACGGCGCCGCGCGCCGCGAAACCGTCCACGTCGTCGAAATCGACGATTCCCGGCTCGGCGAGCTCGCCCACGCCGTCCACCATACACGCGGCCACGGGCCCGGCTATGTCGTGCACGACTCGTTCGACGAAGCACGCCAGGCACTGCAGCCGTTGCCGCCGACGCTCGCGAAACAGGCCGCCGCGCCCGTGTACAAGGTCTCGAACGCGCCGCAGATTGGCACGTGGATCCAGCAATTGCAGGCCAGCAACATCGTCGGCACGATCACGTCGCTGTCCGGCTTCACGAACCGCTACTACACGACGTCGCACGGTGTCGCGGCATCGGACTGGCTCGCCTTGCAGTGGAAGCAGCTGGCGGGTTCGCGCGCCGACATCACCGTCGAGCAGTTCGCGCACACGGGCTTTCCGCAGAAATCCGTGATCCTGACGATCCGCGGCAGCGATCCGGCCGCGGGCACCATCGTGCTGGGTGGCCACCTCGACTCGACGGTCGGCCGCACGACGGAGAACACGCGCTCGCCCGGCGCGGACGACGATGCGTCGGGCATCGCCAGCCTGACCGAAGCGCTGCGCGTGCTGCTCGCGAACAACTACAAACCGAAGCGGACGATCAAGTTCGTCGGGTACGCGGCCGAGGAAGCCGGGCTGCTCGGCTCGAAAGCGATCGCGAAGCAGTTCCGCGCGCAGAATGCGAACGTGGTCGGCGTGCTGCAGCTCGACATGACGAACTACAAGGGCGACCCGAAGGACATCTACCTGATCACCGACTACACGAACGCGTCGCAGAACACCTACCTGACGAATCTGGCGAAGACGTACCTTCCGGAACTCGCGATCGGCACGTCGCAGTGCGGGTATGCATGCTCGGATCACGCGTCGTGGAATGCGCAAGGGTATCCGGCGTCGTTCCCGTTCGAGGCCGACCAGAACGACAGTCCGTACATCCATACCGTGAACGACACGCTGGAGAATTCGGATCGCCAGGCGAATCACGCGTTGAAGTTCGGCAAGCTGGCGCTCGCCTATGCGGTCGATCTCGGCGGCAACGGCAGCGCGACCGTCAAGCGTTGACCCGGCGACGGCCGGGTGCGGTGGAACGGGCGCATGGTGCGGGCGCGCCCGTTCGAACCCGGCCCAGCCCGTTTGCCGTTCCGGATAGAATCGTCATTCGCTCACTTCAGCAACACGGTGCAATGCCATGACCGATATCTCCCGCTCGTTCGACGATCTCACGCCCGAACGCGTCACGACCGCATTCGACCTGCCCGGCCACACGATCGTCCGCTCGCTCGGCGTCGCACAGGGCATCATCGTGCGCTCGCGCTCGATCGTCGGCTCGTTCGGCGCGTCGCTGCAAACCCTCTTCGGCGGCAACATCACGCTTTATACGTCGCTGTGCGAGAAGGCGCGCCAGCAAGCGTTCGACAAGATGCTCGGCGACGCGCGCAAGCTCGGCGCGAATGCGATCGTCGCGATGCGCTACGACTCGACCGAGATCGGGGCGGGCGTCACGGAAGTCATCTGCTACGGCACGGCCGTGCGGGTCGCGCGCGACGCCGGCGCCTGACTGTCAACCGTTACGCGCCGGCCGCCCACACGATCGCGACGATCGAGCCGATCACGAGCACCACGCCGACGGTCTTGCGCCTGTTCAGTTCGGTCCACAGCAGCACGCCCGTCAGCGACAGCAGGATCAGCGCACCCGCGAGCGTATCGACGAGCAGCACCCAGCCGATGCTCATCCCCACGCCCTTGTGCAGGTTCGTCAGCCACGCAAGCGTGCCGTTGCCGGTGCGTTTGAGCGTCATCGTGTCGCTGCCGACCCAGTAGTCGACCGCGACGTTCTCGCGCGGCGACGCGAACACGAGCTGCCAGTGCTCGGGCTGCACGGTCTCGCGGTCGCCCCATGCGACCGGATGCTCGGGCTCCTTCTGCACGCGCCCCATGCGTTCCGGCAGATGCAGATCCGGTTGCCCGCGCAACCATTTCGCGAGTGCTTGCGGCGACGCGGGTTCCGGATCGGGTACGTCGAGCCGCACCGTCTCGACCTGCGGCGCGCCGGTCTGGATCCGCAGCGGCGGCGCACGATGATTCAGCAGGAACCCCGTCGTACCGAACAGCAAGCCGAGCGCGGCGCCCCACAGTCCGATCCAGCCGTGCACCTTGCGCAGCCACTTGATGAACGTGCCGCGGCGCGATCGCGCGCCGCCGGCGCCGGCCGGACGCGTGCCCGGCGTGGTGCGCGACGCGGGTACCGCGTCGATTTCGATGGGATCGGCAACGCTCACGTTTCGCTCCAGATTCTCAAAAGATTGTGATAACAGCCGACGAGGCTGCGACACGCCTGCGCATCCGCGCCGCTCGCATTGAGCCGCTGGATCGCGGTGTCCATGTCGAACAGCAGCGCGCGCTGCGCATCGCTCCGCACGAGGCTCTGCACCCAGAAGAAGCTCGCGACGCGCACGCCGCGCGTGACCGGCGTGACCTGATGCAGGCTCGTCGCCGGGTAGACGATCAGGTCGCCGGCCGGCAGCTTGACCTGCTGCACGCCATACGCATCCTCGATCACGAGTTCGCCGCCGTCGTATTCGTCGGGTGCGGACAGGAACAGCGTGACGGACACGTCGGTGCGCAGCTTCACACCGTTCGGCAGCACGCGCACCGCCCCGTCGACGTGGCTGCCGAACGTCATGCCGCCTTCGTAGCGGTTGAACAGTGGCGGATAGACCTGGTTCGGCAGCGCCGCGCTGATGAACAGCGGATTGCGCTCGACCGCGGCGAGGATCACGTCGCCCAGTTCGCGCGCGACCGGCGAATGCTCGGCAATCTGCTGGTTGCGCTTGACCGGCGCGCCCGTGTAGCCGGCCGTCGCGCGGCCGTCGACCCACGCGTCGCCCGCACGATCGAGCCGGTCGCGCACCATGCGCACCTGTTCGGGTGTCAGCACGTTCGGGATGTGTACAAGCATCGTTCCACCTTTTTCATCGAATGCCGCGGCGGCATGCGTATCGCTCAGAACCGGTAGTCGAGCGTCGCCAGGAACGTACGCCCGACGCCCGGCACCGCGCGGCCGCCGTCCGACTGGATCAGCGCATCGTAATAGAACTTGTTGGTCAGGTTCAGCAGGTTCAGCCGCAGGTCCCACTGCTTCGCGTGATACGCGGCCGTCGCGTCCCAGCGCGTATAGCCGCCCACCTGCACGTAGTCCGTGTTCGCCGCGTAGCGTCCCGACATGTAAGTCGGACCGCCGCCGATCTCCCAGTGCGGCGTGAACGCATAGGTCGTCCACAGCGTGAAGGTGTTGCGCGGCGTATTCGCGAGCGTCTTGCCCTGCGTGCCGTCGAGCGCGCTGAGAATCACGCCGTTCATGTACGTGTAGCTGCCGAACACCTGCCACTTCGGCGTGATGTGGCCCGTCACGCTCGCCTGGAAGCCACGCACGCGAATATCGCCTTCGAGCAGGTATTCGCCCGTCGACGTCTGCGTGCGCGCGTTGCTCTTCTCCTGCTGGAACAGCGCCGAGGTGACCGACAGGTTGTCGTTCAGCAGGTCCCACTTGCCGCCCACCTCATACGACTTCGTGTGCTCGGGCGCCAAGTTCTGCGTGTTGTTCGTGACCGTCAGCGTCTCGAGCGACGGGTTGAACGACGTGCCGTACGAGAAGTAGTACGACTGCGAATCGGTCGGCTGGTAGATCAGGCCGGCCCGCACGCTCGTGAAATAGTTCGTCTGCGACGCATAGCCGGGCGCGCTCACCGTGTTCGCGAGATGCGCCTGGAAGCGATCCCAGCGCAGCCCGCCCACGAATTTCCAGTCGCGGCCGATCGATACCGTGTCGTTCATGTACGCGGCGAGCGTCGTTGCGCCCGATTCCGCATGATTGGCCGGCGTCTGGGTCGCATTGGACGCCGTCGACGACAGGTAGGCCGGATCGATCAGCGACAGGATCGGCAGGCCGCTGCGCGTGTACGTCTGGTTCGTGTAGCTGTCGTGGCCGACCTCGACACCGGCGATCAGGTCATGCTTCACGAACCCCGTGTCGAACTTGAAATGCGCCATCGTGTCGTTGTCGACCGAATGGTTCTCGATCACGCGATCGTGGCTCGCGAGCTTCACGTACAGCGCGGACAGCGGCAACGACGTGTAGTTGCCGTTCGTCAGCGCGGTGCTGGACGACAGCGGCCCGGTCAGCACCGCGTTCGCCGCCGTCTCGCGCGCATCCGTCATCGAGTGCGAGAACGACGTGCGGTTGCTGATCGTCAGCGCATCGTTGACGCGATGGTCGATGCGCGCGGACACCGTCTGCACGTCCTGGATCGTGCGGTCGTCGGTGAGACCGTAGAACGTGTTCTTCGACACCGGCGCCGGATGGCCGTTGACCGCGAGCACGCCATAGTCCGGCATGTCGTAGTTGTGCTGGATCAGCGCGGACAGCGTGACCTCGGTCGGCGTGCCGATGCCGAAGCGCAGCTCCGGCGCGATCCCGTAGTCCTTGTTCTTCATCACGTCGCGCGTCGAGCCGAGCGACTGGCCGAACGCGTTGATGCGGAACGCCGACGTCGCGCCGAGCGGCCGGTTCAGGTCGACGCTCGTGCGGTAGCGATCGTCGGTGCCGATCGTCGTCGACACCTCGGCCGACGGCTTCAGGTTCGCCTTCTTCGACACCTGGTTGATCACGCCGCCCGTCGAGCCGCGCCCGAACAGCATCGACGACGGGCCGTACAGCACCTCGACGGAATCGAGATCGAACGTATCGCGGTAGTACTGGTTGCGGTCGCGGAAGCCGTCGAGATAGATGTCGTTCTGCGCGGTGAAGCCGCGCAGGTTGATGTTGTTGCCGATCTGCCCGCCCTCCGCGCCGCCGATCGTGATGCCCGGCGCATTGCGCAGCGCATCCTGGAACGACGTGAGCCCCTGCGATTCCATCAAGGCCTTGTTGATCACCGTGACCGACTGCGGAATGTCGCGCAGCGCGGTCGGGGTTTTCGCGCCGACGGTCGAGCGTTCCGCCTGGAAGTCCTGATGCTCGGCCTGCCCCGATACGCTGATCGTCGGCAGCGTGTCCTGCGTGCGCGCGGCGGGCTTTGCGTCGGCAACGGGGGGCGCGTCGACGGCGGGCGCGCCCTGCGCGAGCGCGGGCGAAACGATGGGCATGGCAAAGGCCAGCGCGAGCGCGCTCGCGAGCGGGGTCCTGTTCGGCATGGAAATCCAGTCGGGAAAACCGTCCGCGTGGACGCGCGATGGTGCGCGCACGAGGCACGGATACGTTGGCTGACTGGCCGTCCCGAATCAGGCTGAGGGCGGCGCTAGCTGGCTACGGTTGACGAGTGATCGACGGGCTTGCCCGATCGATCATGAAAATGAGAATCGATATCATTTCATGTATTTCCATTTGTTTCAATTTCCGAAACTTTGTCATACCAATGATTATCATTTCGAAAAATTACAGAAGCCTATTTGTAATTTATTGAATGGATATCGTAATTGAAGGTCGACATTCTTCTGATGAGAAACGCCCGCAATCCCTTGAACAGCAAGCCATTGACGGATCAGGCTCTTTCTCGTGACGGCATTGCGGCATCGACTGGTTCACGCGGGTTTCGAGGCGCCTGAATCGAGCCGAATTCAGTTCCGCGCGATCCTTTTTTATTAATCAGACGATTAATCGCGCCGAGCATAGAAAGCAATTAGATTGAATATCGAATGGCATTTGAAATACTCAGACGTGAAACGGCGTCGATATCGCTTCAACGCTCGCGGTCCAGCGACGTCATGTTCCGCAGTTGCGGGAACAACCGCATCCACGTGAGCGCGACCAGAATCGTCGCGGTACCGCCGACGACGATCGCCGTCGGCGCGCCCCACCACGCGGCCGTCACGCCCGATTCGAATTCGCCGAGCTGGTTCGACGTGCCGATGAACAGCGCATTGACCGCGCTCACGCGCCCGAGCATGTCGTCGGGCGTGCGCAACTGCACGAGCGACAGCCGCACGACGACGCTGACCACATCCGATGCGCCGAGCGCCGCCAGTGCCACGAGCGACAGAGCGAAGTGCCGCGACAACCCGAACACGATCGTCGCAATGCCGAACGCGATCACGCCGCCGAACATCGCGCGGCCTGGCCGCCCCTTCAGCGGGAAGCGCGTGAGCCACAGCGTGCCCGCGAGCGCA
>NZ_JAAGPB010000250.1:0-239 GCF_017104585.1 Burkholderia sp. Ac-20392 | reverse complement strand
GTTATTAAAAAAAAAAAAAATATGAAAATCTGCGATCGTCGTGAATATCATCATATAGATAGTAGACTCCAACGATATCTACCGAACATCTAGTGTATATCTAATCAGACAGTATATAGTAATACACTCTATTACGATAAGTCCGGTCTGTGCAATTGCTTATGTGAACCTAGACTCTCTTCTTTGTCTATCTCTGTACACAGTCGGTATCACTTATGTGTTTCGTGATATGATCGTTT
>NZ_JAAGPB010000249.1:0-233 GCF_017104585.1 Burkholderia sp. Ac-20392 | reverse complement strand
AGAAGCAGAGTGGTAATAACGGGGACGGTGAGTGAACGGGAAAGAAAGGAGACATAACTGACAAAGACAAGATGGGCAAGAGAAGTATCGTCTGGAAAATCGAAAACAGAATAGAACACGACAGACACTTGGGTGAACGAACTACATGTAACTTGAACTGAGTAAGCACCCAGTTGGATGTATTCGAATAAGGCGTGTGGGCGTTTTCGAACATTTACATTTTTTTTTTTTTA
>NZ_JAAGPB010000248.1:0-12458 GCF_017104585.1 Burkholderia sp. Ac-20392 | reverse complement strand
ACGTCGACGACGTCGAAACCCTGCGCGCCGTAGAACGCGAGCAGGTGCGAAGCGGGATGCGGCGTATCGAGTGCGAGCAGCGTATAGCCGCGCAACGCGGCCCATTGCTCGGCGAACGACAGCAGCAGCGCGCCGATCCCGCGGCTCTGGCAATCGGGGTCCACCGCCACCTGCCGCACGCTCGCGACACCTTCGCGCCGGTACAGCGAGCACGCCGACGACGGATCGGTCGCATACAGCGTGGCCGTGCCGATCACGCGCCCGCCGCACACGGCGACGTAGCACTCGCCCGCTTCCGCGCGGCGGCGCGTGACGTCCTCGCTCTGGTCGACGCACGTGCAGTTGAGCCCCATCGCGCCGAGCCGCGCAAATGCACGATGCAGCATCGGCGTGAGTTGGGCATAGCTGTCGAAGGCCGGATCGAAACGCCGCACGATCACCCGATCGGCGCACACCGAAGGCGGCGCGGCGGGAGACCGTTCGGCGATCGCGTTCCAGGGTATCGACATTGCCTTGCTCCGTGGTTGGGATGCCCGAAGTCTATGAGCGCGCCAACCGCCCTCGCAAGAAAAAATGTCGTAAAAGTTTGGGGAAATGCGTGCGGGAGAGACGATCTAAACCGTGCGTGCCGCGGCGCCGCGTGCATCGTTGCGAACGCATGAAAGCGTGCCGATCGTTGTTTGCGCAAGCAACGCGACCGGCGGCCGGATCACGCGTCGGCGAGCACCGTTGACACACGCGGCGACACCTTCCAGACTCGCGGATTCCTTCCTTCACCGAGCGCGCTCATGATCACCTGCTTCCTTCGCTACGTCGTCGATCCATACAAGCTCGACCAGTTCGAAACGTACGGCAAGATGTGGATTCCGCTCGTCGAACAGTTCGGCGGCACGCATCACGGCTACTTCCTGCCATCCGAAGGGGCGAACAACATCGCGCTCGCGATGTTCTCGTTCCCGAGCCTCGCCGAATACGAGCGCTACCGCGAACGCTCGATGGACGATCCGGCGTGCCAGGCCGCGTTCCGCTACGCCGAGGAAACACGCTGCATCGTCAGCTACGAGCGCAGCTTCTTCCGGCCGGTGTTCGAGTAACGGGCAAGCGCCCGGCGCATCGCGCCCCCTTTCCTGACCCGGACGAAAAAAAGCCCCGCCTGCATCCGCGCGGCGGGGCCAACCCATGTCAGTAGAGACATCATGGAGGAGACGGGCCCATCTTATCGACCACGGCCCGCTGCCCCAACCAAGCATTTCTGCTATCGATCTGGGCAGCCGCGCACACGATTGCCCCTGCCTTGCGGCATATCGATAGAACGAAAAGTCGTTTTCAGAGTGGCGGCGGGGTCGTTACCATCTGGTTTTAAGCCTGTGCTTAGCCGGGCAAGCCATCCCCAAGGAGCGCCCCTTGACTGCATTCGATCAACACCGCCGCCCGTTCGTCGTCGGCATTGGCGGTACCACCCGGGCAGCGTCGTCGACCGAACGCGCGCTGTCGTTCGCGTTGCGCGGTGCGCAGGCGGCCGGCGCACGCACACGGCTGTTCGACGGTCCGTTCCTGCATACGCTGCCGCACTACGCGCCCGAACACAAAGCGCTGACCGACGCGCAGCGCGACCTGATCGACGCCGTGCGCCAGGCCGACGCGATCATCATCGCGACGCCCGGCTATCACGGCGGCGTCTCCGGCCTCGTGAAGAACGCACTCGACACGCTCGAGGAGCTGCGCGCGGACGATCGCCCCTATCTCGACGGCCGCGCGGTCGGCCTGATCGTCACCGCGTACGGCTGGCAGGCGGCCGGCACCGTGCTGACGTCGCTGCGTTCGATCGTGCATGCGCTGCGCGGCTGGCCGACGCCGTTCGGTGCGACCGTGAATACGCTCGAAACGCGCTTCGACAGCGCCGACAGCTGCTCGGATCCGAAGGTCGTCGCCCAGCTCGAGACGGTCGGCGCGCAGGCGGCCGAATTCGCGCTCGCGTTCGCATCGCATCGCGCGGCTTCGCATGCGGCATCGGTCGACGCGCTCGCGCCCGTGCTGAAGATCGCCAACCAGTAATTTCCCCGCCTTCCACCGCCCGCGCCTGGCCGACCACGTTCGCCGGCGCGGGCGGTGCACATTCGGACCAACGGCCACGCGCCGTGCACGCCGACGCTTCTCCCCGCTTGCCCTTCCCCGCGACCCGTGCCGATAACGATTCGGCCCGCTGCGTGATTTGCATTGGCCGAAAGATTGGTTCACGCCGCGCGCGGGTTTTCGTACGCTGAACCTCCGAACTTTCTCCGCGCACGCCATGAACCGTACGATCCGCTACAAGGGCTACGAAGTTGCCCCCGCTGCCGCCCGGTTGCCGAACGGGCTGTTCGCCGCCAACCTGACGATCGAGAAGGCGAGCGGCGGCCCGTCGCCGCGCGCCGTTTCGTTCGACGCGATCGATTTCTTCTTCGAGGAAGAGCACGCGCTGGCCTACGCGTCCCGCTGGGGCCGTCTCTGGGTCGACACGAACGCGTGACGCACGCCTGGCCGGCGTGCACATGGCCGCTCGAAAATACGCGTTTACGGAAGCTATGCAAGAATCTTTCGACCCGTAAACGTATGACAACAGCCATGAGTGACACGCTGCAGGAAGAGCATGCAGCCGCAGATCACGCAATGCGCAACTGGACCTTCGAGAAGCAAGGTCCGGTACGGATCGGTTCCGATGCGCACATGCAGATGTTCTGTCGCATGCTGCTCGACACACACAACCCGTACAAACCGGCGGTGATCGACTGGCCGGCGCTCAAGCCCGCCGAGCTCAAACGGCTCACGTCGCTGCCGATCTGGGACATCGCGGTGCAGACCGAAGGCCGCGCATCGATCCGCGTGGCGACCTATGCGGCGACGATCGGCAATCCGCTGCTGCGCCGCGCACTCGAGATGGACGGCGGCGAGGAAGCGCGCCACAAGGTCGTGCTGTCGAAGCTCGTCGAGGCATACGGCATCCGGCTCGCTCCCGAGCCGGCATACCCTGCGCCGAAAGATCCCGAGTGGTGGTGGGTCGTCACGGGCTTCAGCGAATGCATCGACAGCTTCTTCGCGTTCGGCCTGTTCCGTTCCGCGCAGCGCTCCGGCTATTTCCCGCCCGAACTCGTCGACACCTTCGAGCCGGTGATCCAGGAAGAAGGCCGCCACATCCTGTTCTTCGTGAACTGGTATGCGTGGTACTGGCGCTCGCTCCCGTGGTGGCGCCGACCGTGGTTCTTCGCACGGGTCGCGGCCGTGTGGGTGCACTTGATCCGGGAGCGCATCGGCATCGCGCGCGGCATCGATTCCGACGGCGTCGCACGTGACGCGAACTTCCCGGCGACCGGCACCGGCGACATCGGCGACGCGCTCAACCCGCGCGAGCTGATCGAACTGTGCCTCGCCGAGAACGACCGGCGAATGGCCGGCTACGACAAGCGCCTGCTGCGCCCGATGTTCGTACCGCGCATGGCGCGGTTTGCGCTGCGGTTTCTCAAGAAGTAAGGAAGCCGGTCCGGGCAAGCGTCCGGTTGCCCAGGTGCCCGGTTGCCAGGTCGGGCAACCGGGCAACGCCCGCTCGGCGATCGAAACGCCGGGCCGCCTGAATCCCGCACCGACCTGCCCCCTGCCGGGTGTGGCGTCCCCGACACACTCACTCTCGCCCTTTTTTCCAGCGCTTCGGCGCGCGCGGACAGATTGTCACACCCGGGATTTGACGAATCGGGGACGCCACGGTCGACGCCCGACTGCGTTTTTGACAACCTGTCGCCAGCAGGCGCACCGCCGACGCAGGTCACGCCTCCCTGACGGATTCGCCCTGTTTTCGAACCCCGTCCGATTGTCACCATCGACGAAATAGTCAATAGGACAAATTCGAAAGGCGAATGGTGACGGTCCGATCCACCTCCCCGTAGCACTTTTTTACAAATTCGACGAGCCAGCCGGCCCGGAACGCCCGTCGCGCGGGCCATCGCAGCGGACGAGATGCGCAAATCAGCACAGCCCGACGTTCCGAATTTCAGATTAAATTGATTTATAGATAATCCAGAAAATCAGCAGAAAATCGACCATCAAGCCGCGAATTAACAAATTAACAAAATAGCAATCATATTATCCATTAGCACGACCACCAACATTACAAAACGAAAGGATCACTTATCTCGCAAACGTTTGCTATTTCATTTGTCTTACTATTGATCCTGCCCAATGTGTAACCCAACGCACGAAACTCATGCAACACCATGATTCTTATGAGAAAAGCAGAAAAACTCAGGCCGACCTCAAACCCTACATTAAACATTCTTACAACTTTCCAATACATTCTTAGCCGATACATCAAAACGCGATGTATTAACCATCCTTTAACTTTCAAAACCCGCTATTTATCACTTTTTATCAATCTGAAAAATCCTCCTCCAATAAACTCCGCCCATCAATTTTGAGATTCGCGCGAGCGCACGGAGTATTCCTCTAACGAAAGAGACCGGTGTGTGGCGTGCATATTTGGAGGTAGCAGGACATGAACCGCACATACCGCTCGATCTGGAACGAAGCCCTGGGCGCGTGGGTCGCCGCATCGGAACACGACTCGGCACGTGGCAAGCCGAACAAGTCGGCCGTCGTCAAGGCCGTCGCGGCCGCTGTGCTCGTAGCGGGGGCAGCCACCGGCAACGTTGCGCATGCGCAGTATGCGGCGGGCAATGGCGGCGGGAGCAGCGTCGTCGCAAGCGGCGGACAGGCGATCGCGATCGGTGGCAATAGCGGCAGCACGACGACGGCCAGCGGCGCAACGTCCATCGCGATCGGCGCGAACGCGACGGCATCGGGCAACTATTCCCAGGCATTCGGTCAGGCCACGACGGCTACCGGCGCAAGTGCGATCGGCATCGGCTCCGGCGCGAAGGCACTGAACACGGGCGCGACTGCCGTCGGCAACGACACCACAGCGTCGGGCTCCAGCGCGATCGCAATCGGCGGCGGCAACAGCTCGGGCACGGGCGGCGCCGTGGCGTCCGGCACCAACTCGATCGCGCTCGGCCGGTTCTCGAATGCGTCCGCCAGCGGCGCGAACGCAATCGGCAACAACGCGACCGCCAGCGGCACCGACTCCGTCGCTTTCGGCACCAACAGCACGGCGAACAATACTTCCGTCGCGGTTGGCCGCGGGGCATCGGCCACGGGCACGAACGGGTCGATCTCGGTCGGTAATGCGGCCACGTCGACGGGCACGGGTGCAATCGCGATGGGTAACGTCGGCAGCTTCGCGGCCACCACGGTGGCTAGCGGCTCGGACGCGGTTGCGCTCGGTAACGGCTCAACGGCCAGCGGCAGCTCCGGCGCCGTGGCTGTCGGCTCGGCAGCCGTGGCGTCGAACTCTTACGCAACGGCCTTCGGCTCGAATTCGACTGCTTCGGGTGCGGGTTCCGTTGCATTCGCGCAAAACGCCAATGCAACGACCACCAACGCCATCGCCATCGGCGTCGGCTCGACCGCGAACGTCGCGAACTCGGTTGCGCTCGGCAGCAGCTCGGTGACGAACAGCACCGCGTCGGCGACGAGCGGCGGCAACTCCACCGTCACCAGCACCACGATCGGCGGCCAGACGTTCGGCAACTTCCAGGCCGGGGCGGCGGCGGGCGGCATTGTCAGCGTCGGTCAGGTCAACGCGGAACGCCGAATCCAGAACGTTGCCGCAGGCCTCGTCAGCGCGACCAGCACCGATGCCATCAACGGCAGCCAGCTCTACGCGGTGGCAAGCACGACGACGTCGAACATCACGAGCCTGTCGACGTCGGCGTCGACCGGCCTGTCGTCGGCCAACAGCTCGATCACGTCGCTCTCGACTTCTACGTCGACGGGTCTCTCGTCGGCCAACAGCTCGATCGGCTCACTGTCGACCGGCCTCTCGTCGACCAATAGCTCGGTCACCTCGCTGTCGACCTCCACGTCGACGGGCCTGTCGTCGGCTAACAGCTCGATCAAGTCGCTGTCCACGTCGACCTCGACGGGTCTGTCGTCGGCCACCAGCTCGATCACGTCGCTGTCGACCTCCACGTCGACCGGTCTGTCGTCGGCCACCAGCTCGATCGGCTCGCTGTCCACCGGCCTCTCGTCGACCAATAGCTCGGTCACTTCGCTGTCGACCTCCACGTCGACCGGTCTGTCGTCGGCCACCAGCTCGATCGGCTCGCTGTCGACCGGCCTCTCGTCGACCAATAGCTCGGTCATCTCGCTGTCGACCTCCACGTCGACCGGTCTGTCGTCGGCCACCAGCTCGATCGGCTCGCTGTCGACCTCGACCTCGACCGGCATCGGCTCGCTGTCGACAGGCCTCAGTTCGACCAACAGCTCCGTCACCTCGCTGTCCACCTCGACCTCGACTGCGATCAGTACCGCGAAGACGCACTACTACAGCGTCAACGACGGCGGCACGCAGCAGGCCAACTACAACAACGACGGTGCAACGGGCGTCAACGCGCTCGCCGCCGGCGTGGGCGCAACTGCCGCAGGCGGCAGCAGTGTCGCGGTTGGCAACAACGCAGCTGCACCGGGCCTTTATGCAATAGCGATCGGCAATGCCGCGTCCGCCACCGCGCAAGACTCGACTGCGATCGGCAGAAACGCGAGCACCACGGCCGTCGCGGCTGTCGCAATCGGTGTCAATGGGCTCGCGGGGCAGCAAGCCGTTGCCATCGGTAATAACTCCACGGCCACCGCACTGGCCAGCGTCGCACTGGGTGACACGGCCACGGCCACTGCGCAGCAGGCTTTGGCGATCGGCTCCGGAGCGGTTGCGACGAATACGCGATCCGTTGCGTTGGGCACGCTGTCCAGTGCAACCGGCGCCAACTCGGTTGCGATCGGCTACAAATCGACCGCTCAGTACACGGGTGCGGTGGCGATCGGCACCGGCAGCGTGACGGGCGCGGCAGCCCCGACGACGGCGGCCTACGCCACGGGTCAGACAGCCAACGGTGGCGAAGTCTCGGTCGGCGGCGGCACGGCTGCAACCAACCGGCGCATCACGAACGTGGCGGATGGCTCCGCCCCGACTGACGCCGTGACGGTCGCACAGCTCAGCACCAGCAGTGCCAGCCTCTCGACCGGAATCTCGTCGGCCAACAGCTCGATCGGTTCGCTGTCGACTTCCACGTCGACTGGCCTGTCGTCGGCTACCAGCTCGATCGGTTCGCTTTCCACCGGCCTCAGCTCGACGAATAGCTCGGTGACGTCGCTGTCGACTTCCACGTCGACCGGCCTGTCGTCGGCCACCAGCTCGATCGGTTCGCTTTCCACCGGCCTCAGCTCGACGAATAGCTCGGTGACGTCGCTGTCCTCGTCGACTTCGACGGGTCTGTCATCGGCCACCAGCTCGATCGGTTCGCTGTCCACCGGCCTCAGCTCGACGAATAGCTCGGTGACGTCGCTGTCGACTTCCACGTCGACCGGTCTGTCGTCCGCCACCAGCTCGATCGGCTCGCTGTCCACCGGCCTCAGCTCGACGAATAGCTCGGTGACCTCGCTGTCGACTTCCACGTCGACGGGTCTGTCGTCGGCCACCAGCTCGATCGGTTCGCTTTCCACCGGCCTCAGCTCGACGAATAGCTCGGTAACGTCGCTGTCCTCGTCGACTTCGACGGGTCTGTCATCGGCCACCAGCTCGATCGGTTCGCTGTCCACCGGCCTCTCGTCGACCAATAGCTCGGTCACTTCGCTGTCGACTTCGACCTCGACGGGCCTGTCATCGGCTAACAGTTCGATCACCTCGCTGTCGACTTCCACGTCGACGGGTCTCTCGTCGGCCAACAGCTCGATCACCTCGCTGTCCACCTCGACCTCGACGGGTCTGTCGTCGGCCACCAGCTCGATCGGCTCGCTGTCCACCGGTCTTAGCTCGACGAATAGCTCGGTGACGTCGCTGTCGACTTCGACTTCGACGGGCCTGTCGTCCGCCAATAGCTCGATCGGCTCGCTGTCGACCGGCCTCTCGTCGACCAACAGCTCGGTCACTTCGCTGTCGACCTCCACGTCGACGGGTCTGTCGTCGGCTAACAGCTCGATCACCTCGCTGTCGACTTCCACGTCGACGGGTCTGTCGTCGGCTAACAGCTCGATCGGTTCGCTGTCGACCGGCCTCAGCTCGACGAATAGCTCGGTGACGTCGCTGTCCTCGTCGACTTCGACGGGTCTGTCGTCAGCCAACAGCTCGATCACCTCGCTGTCCACCTCGACCTCGACCGGTCTGTCGTCGGCCACCAGCTCGATCGGTTCGCTGTCCACCGGCCTCAGCTCGACGAATAGCTCGGTAACGTCGCTGTCCTCGTCGACCTCGACGGGTCTGTCGTCGGCTAACAGCTCGATCACTTCGCTGTCGACTTCCACGTCGACGGGTCTGTCGTCAGCCACCAGCTCGATCGGTTCGCTGTCCACCGGCCTCAGCTCGACGAATAGCTCGGTGACGTCGCTGTCCTCGTCGACTTCGACGGGTCTGTCGTCAGCCAACAGCTCGATCACCTCGCTGTCCACCTCGACCTCGACCGGTCTGTCGTCGGCCACCAGCTCGATCGGTTCGCTGTCCACGGGCCTCAGCTCGACGAATAGCTCGGTGACGTCGCTGTCCTCGTCGACTTCGACAGGCCTCTCGTCGGCCAACAGCTCGATCACCTCGCTGTCCACCTCGACCTCGACCGGTCTGTCGTCGGCCACCAGCTCGATCGGCTCGCTGTCCACGTCGACCTCGACTGCGATCAATGCCGCGAAGACGCACTACTACAGCGTCAACGACGGTGGCGTGCAACAAGCCAATTACAACAACGACGGCGCAACGGGCATCAACTCGCTCGCAGCCGGTGTAGCCGCCACTGCCGCGGGCGCGAGCAGCGTCGCCGTCGGCAATGCTGCGAACGCAGCAGGCGCAAGCAGCGTCGCCGTCGGCAATGCCGCGAACGCGAACGCAAGCAGCGCGGTCGCGATCGGCCCGAACGCCGTCGCGAGCAACGTCGGCAGCGTCGCGCTGGGCAGCGGCTCCGTCACGGCCGCGGCCAACCCGACACCTACCGGTACCGTCGGCGGTGTAACCAGCACGTTCGCAGGCGGCAATCCGACGAGCGTGGTCAGCGTTGGCAGTTCGACCAACCAGCGCCAGGTCACGAACGTTGCGGCCGGCGCGATCTCCTCGACCAGTACCGACGCCATCAACGGCTCGCAGCTCTTTGCGACCAATACGGCCCTGGATTCGCTGTCGACGACGGTGTCGTCGTCCAGCAGCGCAATCTCGTCGCTGTCGACCGGTATTGGTTCGCTGTCGACTGGCCTGAGCTCGACCAACAGTTCGGTCACGTCGCTTTCGACTTCCACGTCGACGGGGTTGTCGTCGGCCAATAGCTCGATCACGTCGTTGTCCACCTCGACGTCGACGGGTCTGTCGTCGGCAAACAGCTCGATCACCTCGCTGTCCACCTCGACGTCGACCGGCCTGTCGTCGGCTAACAGCTCGATCACTTCGCTGTCCACCTCGACCTCGACGGGTCTGTCGTCGGCCAATAGCTCGATCACGTCGCTGTCCACCTCGACCTCGACGGGTCTGTCGTCGGCCAATAGCTCGATCACGTCGTTGTCCACCTCGACCTCGACCGGTCTCTCGTCGGCTAACAGCTCGATCACTTCGCTGTCCACCTCGACGTCGACTGGCCTCTCGTCGGCCAACAGCTCGATCGATTCGCTGTCCACCTCGACATCGACGGGTCTGTCGTCGACGAACAGCTCAGTCTCGTCGCTGTCCACCTCGACCTCGACCGGCCTGTCGTCGGCTAACAGCTCGATCACTTCGCTGTCGACCTCGACGTCGACGGGTCTGTCTTCGGCCAACAGCTCGATCGATTCGCTGTCCACCTCGACCTCGACGGGTCTGTCGTCGACGAACAGCTCAGTCGCGTCGCTGTCCACCTCGACCTCGACCGGTTTGTCATCGGCTAACAGCTCGATCACCTCGCTGTCGACCTCGACATCGACCGGCCTCTCTTCGGCCAACAGCTCGATCGATTCGCTGTCGACCTCGACGTCGACGGGTCTGTCGTCGGCTAATAGCTCGATCACGTCGCTGTCCACCTCGACGTCGACCGGCCTGTCGTCGGCTAATAGCTCGATCACCTCGCTGTCGACCTCGACGTCGACCGGCCTCTCGTCGGCCAACAGCTCGATCGATTCGCTGTCGACTTCGACCTCGACGGGTCTGTCGTCGACGAACAGCTCAGTCTCGTCGCTGTCCACCTCGACATCGACCGGTCTCTCGTCGGCTAACAGCTCGATCACTTCGCTGTCGACCTCGACCTCGACGGGTCTGTCGTCGGCTAATAGCTCGATCACGTCGCTGTCCACCTCGACCTCGACCGGCCTCTCTTCGGCCAACAGCTCGATCGATTCGCTGTCGACTTCGACCTCGACGGGTCTGTCCTCGGCTAATAGCTCGATCACATCGTTGTCGACCTCCACGTCGACCGGTCTCTCTTCGGCCAACAGCTCGATCGATTCGCTGTCGACCTCGACATCGACGGGTCTGTCGTCGACGAACAGCTCAGTCTCGTCGCTGTCCACCTCGACCTCGACGGGCCTGTCGTCGGCTGACAGCTCGATCACGTCGCTGTCGACCTCGACCTCGACCGGCCTGTCGTCGGCCAACAGCTCGATCACCTCGCTGTCGACCTCGACCTCGACGGGTCTGTCGTCGGCTAACAGCTCGATCGATTCGCTGTCGACTTCAACCTCGACGGGTCTGTCGTCGACGAACAGCTCAGTCTCGTCGCTGTCGACCTCGACCTCGACCGGCCTCTCGTCGGCTAACAGCTCGATCGATTCACTGTCGACTTCGACTTCGACGGGCCTGTCGTCGGCCAACAGCTCGATCACGTCGCTGTCCACCTCGACCTCGACGGGTCTGTCGTCCGCCAACAGCTCGATCACCTCGCTGTCGACTTCGACCTCGACCGGCTTGTCGTCGGCCAACAGCTCGATCGATTCGCTGTCGACCTCGACCTCGACGGGTCTGTCGTCGACGAACAGCTCAGTCTCGTCGCTGTCGACCTCGACCTCGACCGGCCTCTCGTCGGCTAACAGCTCGATCGATTCACTGTCGACTTCGACTTCGACGGGCCTGTCGTCGGCCAACAGCTCGATCACGTCGCTGTCCACCTCGACCTCGACGGGTCTGTCGTCCGCCAACAGCTCGATCACCTCGCTGTCGACTTCGACCTCGACCGGCTTGTCGTCGGCCAACAGCTCGATCGATTCGCTGTCGACCTCGACCTCGACGGGTCTGTCGTCGACGAACAGCTCGGTCTCGTCGCTGTCCACCTCGACCTCGACCGGCCTGTCGTCGGCTAACAGCTCGATCGATTCGCTGTCCACGTCGACTTCGACCGGCTTGTCGTCGGCTAACAGCTCGATCACGTCGCTGTCGACTTCGACCTCGACCGGCCTGTCGTCGGCCAACAGCTCGATCACCTCGCTGTCGACTTCGACCTCGACCGGCCTGTCGTCGGCCAACAGCTCGATCACCTCGCTGTCGACTTCGACCTCGACCGGCTTGTCGTCGGCGAACAGCTCGATCACCTCGTTGTCGACCTCGACCTCGACGGGCTTGTCATCGGCGAACAGCTCGATCGATTCGCTGTCCACGTCGACCTCGACGGGTCTGTCGTCGGCCAACAGCTCGATCACGTCGCTGTCGACTTCGACTTCGACGGGTCTGTCGTCCGCCAACAGCTCGATCGATTCGCTGTCGACTTCGACCTCGACCGGCCTCTCGTCGGCGAACAGCTCGATCACGTCGCTCTCGACCTCGACCTCGACCGGCCTCTCGTCGGCCAACAGCTCGATCACGTCGCTCTCGACCTCGACCTCGACCGGCCTCTCGTCGGCCAACAGCTCGATCACGTCGCTCTCGACCTCGACCTCGACCGGCCTCTCGTCGGCCAACAGCTCGATCACGTCGCTCTCGACCTCGACCTCGACGGGCCTCTCGTCGGCCAACAGCTCGATCGGCTCGCTCTCGACCTCGACTTCGACGGGCCTCTCGTCGGCTAACAGCTCGATCGGCTCCCTGTCGACTTCGACCTCGACCGGCCTGTCGTCGGCCAACAGCTCGATCAGTTCGTTGTCGACTTCGACCTCGACCGGCCTCTCGTCGGCAAACAGCTCGATCACGTCGCTGTCGACCTCAACCTCGACCGGCATCAACTCGCTGTCCACCGGCCTGAGCAGCACGAACAGCACGATCCTGTCGCTGTCCACGTCGACGTCGACCGGCATCGGCTCGCTGTCCACCGGCCTTAGCAGCACGAACAGCTCGGTGTCGTCGCTGTCGACCTCGACCTCGACCGCAATCAACGCTGCGAAGACGCACTACTACAGCGTCAACGACAACGGCGTGCAGCAAAGCAACTACGCCAACGACGGCG
>NZ_JAAGPB010000247.1:0-12436 GCF_017104585.1 Burkholderia sp. Ac-20392 | reverse complement strand
CGTCCGGCGAAAGCCAGTGGATCACCGGCGAGGCCGCGCGCCTCGACGGGCATGCGTGGCGTGCCCGCGCCTGCGCGATCCTCACCGGCATCGGCACCGTGCGCGAAGACAATCCGCTGCTGACCGTGCGCGGCATCGACACGCCGCGCCAGCCGCAGCGCATCCTGGTGGACAGCCGCCTCGACCTGCCGCTCGATGCGCGGCTGCTCGAAGGCGCGCCGCTGCTGATCTTCTGCGGCCGGCTCGACGCCGCCAGTGAATTACGCGCGAACGTGCTGAAGGCGCGCGGCGCGGAAATCGTGCCGCTCGCGAATGCACAAGGCAAGGTCGACCTGCCCGCGATGCTGGCGGCGCTCGGCGCGCGCGGCGTCAACGAACTGCACGTCGAGGCCGGCCACAAGCTGAATGGCTCGCTGCTGCGCGAGCAGTGCGTCGACGAATTGCTCGTCTACCTCGCGCCGAGCCTGCTGGGCGCCGATGCGGCCGGCATGTTCGACCTCGCCGCGCCGGCGAGCCTCGAGGCACGCACGCGGCTGTCGTTCCACGGGTTCGAGCGGGTCGGCGACGATCTGCGAATCCTCGCGCGCTTCGCGCCGCCCGACGCCACTCACTGAACGGGATCGTCACGATGTTTGCCGGCATTGTCGCGACCGTCGGCCGTATCGAATCGATCCAGCCGCTCGGCGCGTCGGTCGATGCGGGCGGGCGCCTCACCGTGCTGGCCGGTGACAAGGTCAATCTCGAAGTCGACATGATCGCGCGCTACGTCGAACGGGCGCTGTCGACGTCGCAGGGCGTGCATCAGGACTGATTGCGCGGGCGGCCCCCGAAGCACGAACGGCCGCCGCTTTGCGCCATCCTTCGCGCTGTCGCCCGCAGGCGGTCACGCGTCTGCCTCCTCCCCTCCCGCGCGCGCCAGAATCGTCCCGAGCAACTGCCGTACATGCTCGCGCGCCGCGCGCTCCGCACCTTCCGCATCGCGCTTCGCGATCATGTCGAGCACCTGCCGGTGTTCGGCAACGTTCCCGCCCAGCCGCGCCCAGTCGTCCATCGGACTCGCGCCGCCCGAACACATCGTCTGCACCTGCGCATACAGCGCCCTGAGCGATGTCTCGATCGTCGTATTGCGGGCGGTCGCGAGCAGCCCGTGATGGAAATCGAGGTTGGCGATGCGGTAGGCGTCGCCATCGCGCATATCGACGGCCTTCGCCTGCCGCGTCAACGCTTCATCCAGCGCCGCGTGATCGTCGGGCGTCACGCGCTGTGCGGCCAGGCGTGCGGCCATTCCCTCGAGCGCCTCCCGCGCCTCGAAGATGGCCACGATCCGCGCGCGGTCGAACGCGATGACGAACACGCCCTGGCGCGGCACGACCTGCAGCAGCCCCTCCGCTTCCAGGCGCGAAACCGCCGCCCACACGGGCGAGCGGCTGATGCCGAGATCGCGCGACAGCGCTTCGATGCTGATCTTCTCGCCCGCCGCGAAGCGCGCTTCGTCGACCAGCATCTCGCGGATCGCCCCGTACGCGTCGCGCCCCAGTGTCGTGCGCTCGAGCGTCGCGCGCGTCATGCCGGCCTCCGGCGACGCGCGATGTGGAGCCCCTTGCCGACCGGCACGAGCGTCGTGTCGAACTCCCGCGTCGCGTCGACCGCGGCGAGATAGCCGACGATTTCGTCCGGATGGGACAGCGCGTTGTCCGCGACGAGCAGCGCGTCGGCCGTCAGCTTCGGCAACAGGTGCGCGAGCTGCTGCGGCGCGCTCACGCGATCGGCATCGAAGAACACGCAGTCGAACGGGCCCGTCACGGCCGCGCAGACCTGCGTCGCATCGCCTTCGATCACCTGCGCCCAATCCTGCAGCGACGCCGCGCGCAGGTTGGCCCTCGCCTGCCCGGCCTTGTCGGGCGAGTACTCGACGGTGACGAGCGGCTGCCCGTCCGTTTCGCGCAGCGCATGGGCGAGCCAGATCGCGCTGTAACCATTGGACGTACCGATCTCGAGCACGCGCCTGCGCCGTGCGCCGGTGACGAGCAGGTACAGCAGTTCGGCAGTGGCCGGCTCGAGGTTGAGCATCTTGCGGCTGCGGTCGTCCGTCCGCGCATCGTTTTCCTGGCCGAAGGACGCCAGCCGGGCAAGGACGGCCGACGCGGCGCTGTCGAGTTCGATCATGGGAGTCTCCTTGGCTTCATATTTCGTGTTTCGTGTTTCATGATACGACTTTTTCCGGATCGACACGTGATGCCGGTGAAGCCCCGCATTCCGGTGCAATCGGGAAGACGGCATGACATCCACCGGCCAACCGCCCATCCGGCACCTGGCCGAATGGCCAACGACGCGCACGGGTCATGCCACCGCGCTAAGATGCGTCGACAGCGGATTCAACGCCGCAACGCACGGCGTGCCGCGTACCGGTCACCCTCTTCCTCAAGGAGTCGTCCCCATGTCCATCTCGATGTACCAGGCTTCGCTGCCCGTGCTGATCCGTGGCCTGACCAACCTGCAGCACATCCTCGGCAAGGCGCAGGCGCATGCCGCCGAAAAGCAGATCGATCCGTCGGTGTTCGTCGGCGCCCGCCTGTACCCGGACATGCTGCCGCTCGTCCGCCAGGTCTACATCGCGACCGACACGGCCAAGGGCTGCGCCGCGCGGCTCGCCGATGTCGAGATCCCGAGCTACCCGGACGTCGAGCAGACCTTCGACGAACTGCACGCACGCATCCAGAAGACGATCGACTACCTGAAAGGCTTCGACGCCGCGCAGATCGACGGCAGCGAGGCGCGCCAGATCGTGCTGAAGATGCGCGTCGGCCCGATCGAGTTCAGCGGCCAGTCTTACCTGCTGAATTTCGTGCTGCCCAATTTCTTCTTCCACGTGACGACCGCGTACGACATCCTGCGCCACAGCGGCGTCGAGCTCGGCAAGCTCGACTACCTGGGCGGGCGCGACCAGCACGCGTGACGCACGGCCGGGCCCAGCCCGGCCCCCTCCGCACCCGCGTGCGGGCAACGTACGACGGCCGCGCCAGGCCTGCCGCGCAAGCCGGCGCAGCGCTTTCCGGAGCGCTCGCCGGCCGCGCGCGACCCATGCCAGCCGAAACGTCGTCCGGCTGGCGTAAAATACGCACTTTCCTCTTTCACGCCCCCTTATGACGCTCGCCTCCACGCTCGACATCATCGCCGAGCTGAAAGCCGGCCGGATGGTGATCCTGGTCGACGAAGAAGACCGCGAAAACGAGGGCGACCTCGTGATCGCCGCCGAATTCGTCACGCCGGAAGCGATCAACTTCATGGCCAGGTACGGCCGCGGCCTGGTTTGTCTGACGTTGACGCAGGAACGCTGCAAGCAGCTGCACCTGCCGCTGATGACCTACCGCAACGGCACGCAGTACGGCACCGCCTTCACGGTCAGCATCGAAGCGGCCGAAGGCGTGACGACCGGCATCTCGGCCGCCGACCGTGCGCACACGATCGCCACGGCGGTCGCGCACGACGTGCGCCCCGAGCACATCGTGCAGCCGGGCCATGTGTTCCCGATCATGGCGCAGCCGGGTGGCGTGCTCGTCCGCGCGGGCCATACCGAGGCCGGTTGCGACTTCACCGCGCTTGCGGGCCTCACGCCGGCCGCGGTGATCTGCGAGATCATCAAGGACGACGGCACGATGGCGCGCCTGCCCGACCTGATCGAGTTCGCGCAGGAACACAACCTGAAGATCGGCACGATCGCCGACCTGATCCAGTACCGCAGCCGCACCGAATCGATCATCGAGCGGATCGCCGAGCGCACGATGCAGACCGCGCACGGCACGTTCCGCGCGGTGCTGTACCGCGACCAGCCGAGCGGCTCGCCGCACATCGCGCTGGTGCGCGGTGCGCCGTCGCCGGACGTCGATACGCCGGTGCGCGTGCACGAGCCGCTGTCGGTGCTCGACCTGCTCGAGACGAGCGTGTCCACGCACTCGTGGACGCTCGACGCCGCAATGCGCGAGATCGCGGAACGCGACCTCGGCGTGATCGTGCTGCTCAACTGCGGCGACACGAAGGAACACCTGATCGACGTCTTCAAGGCGTTCGACGAGGAAGAAAAGGCCGCCGCGCTCAAGCGCCGGCCGGTTGATTTCAAGACGTTCGGCATCGGCGCGCAGATCCTGCGCGATGTCGGCGTCAGCAAGATGCAGGTGCTGTCGAATCCGCGCAAGCTGGGCAGCATGTCCGGCTACGGCCTGGAAGTCACGGGCTTCATTCCGATGCCCGGCGGCGAAGCCAAGTCCTGCCCGGCGTCCAACGCGTAACCCGCCACGGCGCTTTCGCCCTATAACCGTTCATCCACACCACGGACAAGATCATGGAAATCGGACAATACCAACCGAATCTCGAAGGCGACGGCCTGCGTATCGGCATCGTGCAATCGCGCTTCAACGAGCCCGTGTGCAACGGCCTCGCCGACGCGTGCGTCGAGGAACTGGAACGCCTCGGCGTCACCGGTGAAGACGTGCTGCTCGTGTCGGTGCCCGGCGCGCTGGAAATCCCGCTCGCGCTGCAAAAGCTCGCGGAAAGCGGCCAGTTCGACGCGCTGATCGCACTCGGCGCAGTGATCCGCGGCGAGACCTACCACTTCGAACTCGTGTCGAACGAGAGCGGCGCGGGCATCACCCGCATCGGCCTCGACTTCAACCTGCCGATCGCGAACGCGGTCCTGACGACCGAAAACGACGAGCAGGCCGTCGCGCGCATGACCGAAAAGGGTCGTGACGCCGCACGCGTCGCCGTCGAGATGGCCAACCTGACGATGGCGCTCGACCAACTCGGCGATGACGACGAGGACGAGGAAGAAGACGAAGACGACGAAGAGGAGCGCGCATGAAGAAGAGCGCCCGCCGACAATCGCGCGAGCTGGCGACGCAGGGGCTGTACCAGTGGCTGCTGTCGAACGCGTCCTCCGGTGAGATCGACGCGCAACTGCGTGGCGCGCTCGGTTACGACAAGGCCGACAAGGAGCTGCTCGACGCGATCCTGCACGGCGTGATCCGCGAGCACGCCACGCTCGTCGAAGCGCTGACGCCGTCGCTCGACCGCCCGATCGACCAGCTGTCGCCGGTCGAACGCGCCGTGCTGCTGATCGCGACGTTCGAGCTCACGCACCATGTCGAAACGCCGTACCGCGTGATCATCAACGAAGCTGTCGAACTCGCGAAGACGTTCGGCGGCTCCGACGGCTACAAGTACGTGAACGGCGTGCTCGACAAGCTCGCCGCGAAGCTGCGCCCCGCCGAAACGCAGGCGCGCCGCAACGGCTGAACCCGTTGGTCCGGAACGGGCGCATACGCGCCCGTTTTTTCTTTTGCCTCGCCTCCCTCGCCCTGCCCGCCCGATGAATACCGCCACCGATTCGCTCGTCAGACTCGCCGCACGCGTCGACGCGATCCAGCCCTTCTACGTGATGGAATTGATGAAGGAGGCACAGCGTCTCGAGTCCTCGGGGCGCGATGTTATCCACATGGGCATCGGCGAGCCGGATTTCACTGCGCCGGAGCCGGTTGTCGAAGCGGCTGCGGCCGCGCTGCGCCGTGGCGTCACTCAATATACGAGTGCACTCGGCATTGCGCCGCTGCGCGAGGCGATCGCCGCGCACTACGCGCGTGCCTACGGCCTCACGATCAGTCCGGAACGGATCGTCGTGACGGCCGGCGCGTCGGCCGCGCTGCTGCTCGCGTGCCTCGCGCTCGTCGGGCGTGACGACGAGGTGCTGATGCCCGACCCGTCGTATCCGTGCAACCGGCACTTCGTCGCGGCGGCCGAAGGCCGCGCGGTGCTCGTGCCGAGCGGCCCGGACGCGCGCTTCCAGCTCACCGAGGATGACGTCCGTACGCGCTGGGGCGACCGCACGCGCGGCGTGCTGCTCGCCTCGCCGTCGAACCCGACCGGCACGTCGCTCGAACCCGACGAACTGAAGCGGATCGTCGAAGCCGTGCGCGCACGCGGCGGCTTCACGATCGTCGACGAGATCTACCAGGGGCTCAGCTACGACGCGGCGCCCGTGTCGGCGCTGTCGTTCGGCGACGACGTCGTCACCGTGAACAGCTTCTCCAAGTATTTCAGCATGACGGGCTGGCGGCTCGGCTGGCTGGTCGTGCCGCCCGCGCTGGTCGGCACGTTCGAGAAGCTGGCGCAGAACCTGTTCATCTGCCCGTCCGCGCTCGCGCAGCACGCGGCGCTCGCGTGCTTCGAGCCAGCCGCGCTCGACATCTACGAAGCGCGCCGGCTCGAATTCAAGCGCCGCCGCGACTTCATCGCACCGGCGCTCGAACGGCTCGGCTTCACGGTGCCCGTGATGCCGGACGGCGCGTTCTATGTATATGCGCACTGCGGCGGCGTCGCCCACCCGGCGGCCGGCGACAGTGCCGCGCTCACGACGGCGATGCTGCACGACGCGGGGGTCGTGCTGGTGCCCGGCATGGACTTCGGCGTCCATGCGCCACGCGACTATATCCGCCTGTCCTATGCGACGGCCTACTCGCGGCTCGAGGAAGCGGTCGACCGACTCGCGACGCTGTTCGGGCAGCACTGACACGCGGCTGCCGCGGCGGCCATTCCGCACACCGCACAAACAAAAAGGCACCCGGATCGGGTGCCTTTTTCCATTCCTGCCTGCCGGAGGTGTGCGTAAGTTACGCGCCCAGCTCCGAATGGTCGCCGTGCGCCTGCTTCGCGGTATCGACGCTCGCGTCGTCCTGCGACGTGGCTTCCTTCGATGCCGTCGCCTTCGCCGAGGTTTCGAGCGTCGCATGCACGCGCTTCGCGCCGCCTGCGGCTGCCGTCACGGCAGCAGCCGTGACGATCGGCTTCGCCGGCGCCTGCGGTGCATTGACCGGCACGCTACGGCCACGCGCGACGTCACGCAGGCGACCGCGCTCGGCCATCACCTTCGAACCGTAGCCGTTGTCCTCGGGGTTCGTCGAGCCGTTGTACATGCGCAGGCCGGTCGCGAGCGAGCCGCCACGTGCGATGCAGTCCTTCAGCACGAGTGCGCCGACCTGGAGGTTCGCGAGCGGCTGCAGCGCGGTATCGGTGCCGCCGAAATACTCGAACTTGTCGGAATGGACCTTCGACATGACCTGCATCAGGCCCTTCGCGCCGACGCCGCTTTCGGCGTACGGGTTGAAGCCCGATTCGATCGCCATCACGGACAGCAGCAGCAGCGGATCGAGGCCAACGTCACGGCCGGTCTGGAACGCAGCCTTGACGAGCTGGCCGAGCGGCTCCTGGGCGACGCGGTAACGGCGCGACAGGTAGGTCGCGACGAGCGCCTGTTCGCGATTCGATGCGAGTGCGCGGTCGTCACGCGCATCGGCTGCCACGCGCTGGGTCGGGATCAGCTTCGCAAGCGCGACGGGCGACGGGCCGTTGCGGGCCGGATCGGACGCATCGCCCTGCGCGGCGGCGGCTTCCGGTGCGACGTCGAGGCCGACCGCAAGCGCGTCCGTTTCGGGGCTGTTGTCTTCCTGCTGCGGCTGCGCGCCGGCGGGCGCGAAGTTCGGCAGCGGATGGCCGGTCAGCAGACGGGCCGGGCCAGCTTGCACGGCCGCGGATACGACCGGCATCAGCTTCGCGGCAAGCGTACCGCGGACGGTTGGCAGCAGCCACAGTGCAAGCGCAACTGCGACAGCGAGACAGCCGACAACGCTGAATAGATGGTGACTGACACGCGTCCCGCGACGCAGCATGCTGCGCACGAACTGCGCATGCTGCTCACTAGGACGCCACGATAACCAAGCGTTCATTCAGATCATCTCCCATGAACATGACTCGTGCGGCTCGCTCAGCTCGATGGCGAGACAGGTAACGCGCCGCGGAATCACGACGCCGCACGCTTTGGTTGGGGCGTGCAAGCATCGGGGAAACGGTATAAGTACCGTTCGAGGCCACGGTGTAAGAGGGCCGGCACCTTCGCACACTGGGCGAGGCGGGCATACGCGGTGGCACCCACGCAAAAAACCAGCGTCTGGTGGCGCTGGCCGGGACTACGACTAAGGCCGTCGGATACGCCGTGCAGGATTCGGCGGACGGTGACGCGCTGCGTCAAAGATCGGTGATTGGCGGCTCGAAGCCTTTTACCCTGCAGCCAATGTGAGCGGATTCTAGCAGGGTTTTATAGATCGTCAACACTATAAAACCTTGAAATTATAACAAAAAGTAATTTAAAAGCAGTCTTCAGATCGCCAGCCCCTTGCCGTAGGGGGTTTGCGCGCAGTCGACTTTTTTCTCCGCCGGGCGGGCATGCGGCGGCACGGGTAAAATCGTCGGTCGATTCGGGGTCGCAGCCGGACGCTGCGCCCACCCATCGCTGCCCGCCTGGCGGGTGGCCCGGACCATCTTCATGAAATACAAAGACTTACGCGATTTCATCCAGCGCCTCGAGGCGCTCGGCGAACTGCGGCGCGTCACGCAGCCCGTGTCGCCCGTGCTCGAAATGACCGAGCTGTGCGACCGCGTGCTGCGCGCCGGCGGCCCTGCGCTGCTGTTCAACGCACCGACCGGCTACGACTTTCCGGTGCTCGGCAACCTGTTCGGCACGCCGCGCCGCGTCGCGCTCGGCATGGGCGTCGATGCGGGCGACGACGCCGCGCTCGATTCGCTGCGCGATCTCGGGCGCCTGCTGTCCGCGCTGAAGGAACCCGATCCGCCGAAGAGCCTGAAGGACGCCGGCAAGCTGCTGTCGCTCGCGAAGGCCGTGTGGGACATGGCGCCGAAGTCGGTGTCGTCGCCGCCGTGCCAGGAGATCGTCTGGGAAGGCAACGACGTCGACCTGAACAGGCTGCCGATCCAGACCTGCTGGCCCGGCGACGCGGGGCCGCTCGTCACGTGGGGCCTGACGGTCACGCGCGGGCCGAACAAGTCGCGGCAGAATCTCGGGATCTACCGTCAGCAGCTGATCGGCCGCAACAAGCTGATCATGCGCTGGCTCGCACATCGCGGCGGCGCGCTCGACTTCCGCGAATTCGCGCTGCAGAACCCCGGCAAGCCGTATCCGGTCGCCGTCGTGCTCGGCGCCGATCCGGCCACGACGCTCGGCGCGGTGACGCCCGTGCCCGATTCGCTGTCCGAGTACCAGTTCGCCGGCCTGCTGCGCGGCAGCCGCACGGAGCTCGCGAAGTGCCTGACGCCCGGCGTCGACACGCTGCAGGTGCCCGCGCGCGCGGAGATCGTGCTCGAAGGCTTCATTTATCCGCAGGAAGGCGCCCCTGCCCCTGCTCCGGCCGGCGCGCCGCCGCGCCCGGCCGGCAATGCATCGGCCAAGTACGAGCACGCGCTCGAAGGCCCGTACGGCGACCACACCGGCTATTACAACGAGCAGGAGTGGTTCCCGGTGTTCACCGTCGAGCGCATCACGATGCGCCGCGACGCGATCTATCACTCGACCTACACGGGCAAGCCGCCTGACGAGCCCGCGGTGCTCGGCGTCGCGCTCAACGAAGTGTTCGTGCCGCTGCTGCAGAAGCAGTTCACCGAGATCACCGACTTCTACCTGCCGCCCGAAGGCTGCAGCTACCGGATGGCCATCGTCCAGATGAAGAAGAGCTACGCGGGCCACGCGAAGCGCGTGATGTTCGGCGTGTGGAGCTTCCTGCGGCAGTTCATGTATACGAAGTTCATCGTGGTCGTCGACGAGGACGTGAACATCCGCGACTGGAAGGAAGTGATCTGGGCGATCACGACGCGCGTCGACCCCGTGCGCGACACCGTGATGGTCGACAGCACGCCGATCGACTATCTCGACTTCGCGTCGCCGGTTGCCGGCCTCGGTTCGAAGATGGGGCTCGACGCGACCAACAAGTGGCCCGGCGAGACCAACCGCGAATGGGGCCGCCCGATCGAGATGGACGCGGCCGTGAAGGCGCGCGTCGACCGGCTCTGGCAGGAGATCGGTCTCTGACACCACGCGGCCGGCGCCTGCCGGCCCGTGGACTGCCATCGCCACAAGAACGACGAAGATGACTTTTCCGCCCGCCTCCATGCTGTCCGACGGTTTCTTTCTGTCACTGTCGCTGTGTCTCGACATCGGCCTCGTCAATGTCGCGATGCTGTCGCTGACGCTGTCGCACGGCTTCCGGCCGGGCTTCTGGCTCGGCATCGGCTCGTGCGTCGGCGATCTCGTCTATGCGGCGCTCGCGCTCGCAGGGATGGCCGTGCTGCTGCAGTTCGAGCCGGTGCGCTGGATCGTGTGGATCGGCGGCGGCGCCGTGCTGCTGTTCCTCACGTGGAAGATGGCGCGCGAAGCGCTCACGCCGGCCAAGGCGGCCGGCGACGATGCCGAGGACGCATTGCAGCCGCGCGCGAGTGCGCGGCGCAGTTTCCTGCGCGGGATGCTGCTCGCGATGTCGTCGCCGAGCGCGATCCTGTGGTTCGCGGCGGTCGGCGGCGCGCTGATCGCGAAGGCCGGCGCGACCACGCCGGCCACCGCGTCGGTGTTCCTGTCGGGCTTTTTCCTCGGCGGCCTCGCATGGACGCTCTTCATGTGCACGCTCGCGAGCCAGGGCCGCAAGCGCGCGGGCGCCGGGCTGATGCGCGCGTGTCACATCGCGTCGGCGCTACTGTTCGCGTATTTCTCGTACAGCGTGATCGTCGGCGGCTACCGCGACCTGATCGTGCACACGGTGTAATCGCAGCCGGCCTGCATGGGTAGCCCACCGAAGTCAGGCGGCGGGCTCCAAATAAAAAACGGCGCAGCGCCCCTCGCGGGACGTTGCGCCGTTTTGCCAAGCGCGGTCAAGCCGCGCGGCACGAATCAGCGACGCCAGTAGCCGTGATGGCCCCAGCCGCCACCATAGTAGCCATGACGCCAGTACGGACGGCCATAGTAGCCACCGACGACCACGGCGGGCGGCGGCGCGTAGTAGGCCGGCGCCGGTGCGTAATAGACGGGCGGAGGCGGCGGCGCGTAGTACACGGGCGGCGGCGGTGCATAGACGGGATACGCGGGCGCGACCGGGATACCGATGCCGACCCCGATCGACACGTGAGCCTGCGCAGCGCTTGCGGCACCCAGGCCCAGCGCGGCGGCGGCGATGAACGGAATGAGCTTTTTCACTTCGATTCTCCTGCTGGAGCGGTATTTTATGCGCCCCTGTCGGCAACGGCGGGCATGCACGTCGCATGGAAGCAATGTAGCGAAAACCCGCCCCTCGCGTATCGTGCATTTGTTGCAAATTGCAATTGCACGCGGGCGAAGGCGCCGTGCGGCGTGGCTCGCAGCATCGGCGGGGACCCTTGCGGGTCGAGCGATTCCGTCCGACGAGTCGGGTCGCAACATCATGGCCGGTCAGTCTTACCGGATACGGCGCGCGCAGCAGGCACGCAACCGTAATGAACGATTACAAATTTGAGACAAGATGCCGACATTTCAAGCCGGATACGGGGGCGATATGTTTCGGGGTCGGATTCGACGATCGTGAATCAACCGTGACGCCGGGCGCCGATCCACGCGTCGAACGCACCGCCTACCGGTAATCCATGCACGTGTCCGCGCGGACAGGCTCCTTTCGCGGCCCCGACGTCATTCCTGCGATACTGGCGGTTGCTTCGTTTTCGCTTACGTCCGTTGCCATGTCCCTCCCTGACACACCCCGCCTCGGCTTCATCGGCGCCGGCCGTCTCGCGCGCTGCGTCGCGCAGCGCTTCGCGCAGGCCGGCTTTCCGGTCGTTGCGATCGCGAGCCGCACGCCTGCGTCGGCCGCGACGCTCGCTGCGCGCATCGACGGCTGCCAGGCGGTCGACACGCCGCAGCAGGTCGTCGACGCCGCCGACCTGATCTTCCTGACGATGCCCGACGACCATCTCGCGTCGACCGCCGCGGCGCTGCACTTCGACGCGTCGCGCGCCGCGCAGCAGGCCGTCGTTCACTGCAGCGGCGCGTCGGCGGTCGCCCTGCTCGATCCGGTGAAGCAGCAAGGCGCGGCCACCGGCGGCTTCCATCCGCTCTACCTGTTCGGCGGCACCGACGCCGACCTCGCCCGCATTGACGGCTGCTCGGTCACGCTCGAAGCCGACGGCGCATTGCATGCGACGCTGCTGCGACTTGCTGCCGCACTCGGCTGCCATCCGCTGTCGATTCCGGCCGGCGGCCGGATGCTCTATCACGCGGCCGCGCACTACGCGGCGAGCTTCGCGCTGTGCGGGCTGGCGGAAGCGGTCGAGCTGTGGCGCGGCCTCGGTTTCGACGAGGACGCCGCGCTGCGCGCGCTGCTGCCGATGCTGGCCGGCACGATCGAAACCGCGCGCGACAAGGGGCTCGCGAACGCGCTCTCCGGCCCGGTGTCGCGCGGCGATACCGGCATCGTCGAACGCCAGTTGGCACTGCTTGAAACGCGCGGCGGCGATCACGCGACGCTGTACGCGCTGCTGACGCGCCGCGCGATCGCGCTCGCGGCGCAGCGCGCGACGA
>NZ_JAAGPB010000246.1:0-239 GCF_017104585.1 Burkholderia sp. Ac-20392 | reverse complement strand
AAAAAAAAAAAAAAAACACACCACTATGCCCCCCCCCCGACCTCCCGACCACGCAACCCCACTCCAGCTAATCCTCCAACTGCCCGCTCCAAACTTCGCACGACCTCTCGATCCGGTCCCTTCTGCGTCCTATCTTCCCCGCGCGCCTGTCACTCCTCCATATCGCACTCATCACTACCACCATCCTATCTAAGCCCTCCTTTTCGTTCTCCTCGATCGACACACTGATCGCCTAATGC
>NZ_JAAGPB010000245.1:0-12711 GCF_017104585.1 Burkholderia sp. Ac-20392 | reverse complement strand
ACCGTGCCGCCTGCGCCGGCGGCCGGCGCTACGCTGAGCGCCGTCAGCGTGACCGCGCAGCGGCAGCCGGTCGATCCGGATACGCCGGCCGTCGTCACGTCGATCACGCGTGAGCAGATCGAATCGCACACCAACGTCACCACCGAGGATGCGCTGAAGTACGCGCCGAACCTGATGGTCCGCAAGCGCTATATCGGCGACCGCAACAGCGTGTTCGCCGGCCGCGACTTCAACGAACTGCAGAGCGCGCGCGGGCTCGTCTACGCCGACGGCGTGCTGCTGTCGAACCTGCTCGGCTCGAGCTACGCGTACCCGCCGCGCTGGTCGCTGATTCCACCCGACGATATCGCGCGCGTCGACGTGCTCTATGGCCCCTTTTCCGCGCTGTATCCGGGCAACTCGATCGGCTCGACCGTGCTGCTCACGACGCGTCGCCCGGAAAAGCTCGAGGCGTCGCTGTCGACGCAGTTCTTCACGCAGCGCTACCACGACGGCTACGGATTCGCGGACAGCTTCGGCGGCAATCACCAGACAGCGCGAATCGCGAACCGCGTCGGCCGGTTCTGGTTCGCGCTGTCGCTCGACCGGCTCGAGAACAATGGGCAGCCGATGCAGTATGCGAGCCCCAATTCTGCATACAACCCGAAGCTCGGCGCCGCCGTGCCCGTGACGGGCGCCGCGACCGACATCGGGCCGAATGGCAAGCCGCGGACGATCGTTGGCGCGCAGACGATCGAGCGGACCGAGCAGCTCAACGAGACGGTCCGGATGGGCTATGCGTTCACCGACCACGTCGACGCGACGCTCACGCTCGGGCATTGGGAGAACCATTACCGGCAGCACGGTGAAACCTTCCTGCGCGATGCGGCCGGCAATCCGGTCTACGGCGGCAACGTGTCGATCGGCGGCCAGAACATGACCGTCGCGCCGAACGCATTCGCGCCGCAGCGCGGCGACCAGGAGAACTGGCTGTACGCGCTCGGCCTGAACGGCCGGCTCGATTCCGGCTGGCGCCTGTCGGGCGTCGTGTCCGCGTACGACGTGTCGCGCGACGTGCAGCGCTCGGCGTCGACCGTGCAGGGCGGCGCGGGCACGCTGTTCCAGGGCGACGGCACCGGCTGGCGCACGCTCGACCTGAAGGCCGAGGCGCCGGAAGTGAAGGGCCATACGTTCACGTTCGGCTATCACTACGACAACTACTTCCTGCGCAACGTCACGTACAACACGGCCGACTGGCTGGCCGGTCCGACCACGTCGCTGTCGAGCGTCTATCGCGGCGACACACGCACGCAGGCGCTGTTCGGACAGGACGCGTGGCGCTTCGCGCCGGGCTGGCTCGCGACGCTGGGGCTGCGCTACGAGCGCTGGGATGCGTACGGCGGCGCGCTCGGCAATGCGAGCGGCACGCTCGGTTATGCGGACCGCAGTGCGAACGCGCTGTCGCCGAAGGTCGCGCTGCAATGGGATGCGACCGACGTCTGGCGCTTCCGGCTGTCGTTCGCGACCGGCACGCGTTTCCCGACGGTCGGCGAACTGTTCCAGGGCACGATCTCGAACAACGCGATCGTCAACAACAACCCGAACCTGCGGCCGGAAAAGGCGATCGACTGGGACTTCACGGCCGAACGCGACGTGGGCGTCGGCGTCGTGCGAGCCAGCGTGTTCCAGAGCGACCTGCGCGATTCGATCTACAGCCAGACGACGGTGTCGGGTGCGACGACGGTGACCAACATCTCGAACGTCGATCGCGTGCGCGTGCGCGGCGTCGAACTCGCGTTCAGCGGCGAGAACGTCGGGCTGCGCGGGCTCAATCTCGACGCGAACGTGTCGGCGAGCAACGCGCAGATCCTCGCCGATGCGGCGAATCCCGCGTATGTCGGCTCGCGCTTCCCGAGGATTCCGCGCATGCGTGCGAACCTGCTCGCGTCGTATCGCTTCGACGAGCACTGGCTGGCGAGCGTCGGCGTGCGCTACTCGGGCCGCCAGTTCAACACGCTCGACAACAGCGACGTGAACCCGGATGTCTACGGCGGCACGAGTTCGTTCACGGTCGTCGACCTTAAGGCGCGCTACCGCTTCGACCGTCACTGGACCGCGTCGCTCGGCATCGACAACCTGACGGACCGCCGCTACTACGTGTTCCACCCGTATCCGGGCCGTACTTTCTATGGAGAACTGAAATGGTCGCTGTGAGATCGCTCGCGGCAGGCGTCGCGCTGTGGTTCGCGTCACTGTCGCCGGCCGGCGCGCACGATGCGCACGACGTGCCGAAGGCCGCCGATTCGCACGCCGCGCACATGAGCATGCAGGCCGCGCCCGCGCAGCAGAAGCAGCCGCTCGCGACGGGGGCGACATTCGACACGCATCACCGGCTGTGGGTCGCGTGGGTCGAGGGCGCGCACGTCGTCGTCGCGCATTCCGACGATGCCGGCCGCACGCTGTCTGCGCCCGTCACAGTCAACGCGATGCCGGAGCCGATCTACACGAGCGCCGAGAATCGCCCGAAGATCGCGACGAGTCCGGACGGGCGTGCGGTGTACGTGTCGTGGTCGATGCCGCTCGATGCGCCGTACACGGGCATGGTGCGTTTCGCGCGATCGCTCGACGCAGGCGCGACGTGGAGCGTGCCCATGACCGTGCATCGCGACCGGCAGGCCATCACGCACCGCTTCGACATGATGGCCGTCGATCCGGCCGGCAACATCGCGATCGCATGGATCGACAAGCGCGATCTCGTTGCGGCGAAAGCGGCGGGGCAGGCGTACGAAGGCGCGGCCGTCTACTACGCGGTATCGCGTGACGGCGGCGCGTCGTTCGAAGCCGAACGCAAGGTGACCGACCACACGTGCGAATGCTGTCGCATCGCGATGGCGATCGATCCGGCCGGACGCATCGAGGCCGCATGGCGCAACGTGTTCCCGGGACAGATCCGCGATCATGCGCTCGCCGTGTTGCCCGTCGCTGCGTCGGAGCCGATCGTACCGGTGCGCGCGACGTTCTCGAACTGGCACGTCGAGGCGTGCCCCGAGCATGGGCCGGCGCTGGCGATCACACCGGACGGCACGCGTCATCTCGTGTGGTTCGGCGTCGTCGACGGCCGGGCCGACGTGTTCTATTCGCGCATCGGCGCCGATGGCGAGCCGCGCGGCGCGCCGTGGGCATTCGGCGCGAATCCCGCGACGCCAGGCGAGCAGGCGTCGCATGCGGCGCTCGTCGCGCGTGGCGACATCGTGTGGCTCGCCTGGAAGGCGTTCGACGGCGACACGATGCAGATCAAGCTGCGTCGGTCGGACGATCGCGGCGAGCACTGGTCGGCGCCGCGCGTGATCGCGGCGACATCGGGCGCAAGCGACAACCCGCAACTGCTCGACGATGCCGGGCGGATCTATCTGTCGTGGCGCACGCGTAACGACGGCTATCGGCTGATCGCCGTGGAGGCAGTGAAATGAAGCGGCTGATTACATTGCTGGGCATCGTGCTTGCGAGCGTGCCGGCGTGGGCCGGCGGCGAGCTGCAGCCGCTGCGCGCGTCCGACGTCGCGCGCCTGTATGCGACTGCGCACGAGCGGCCGCTGGCGGTCGAGATCTGGTCGCTCGATTGCGGATACTGTCGCGAGAACGCCGCGCATCTGGTCGCGTGGCAGCGTCGTCATCCGGGCGTGCAGCTCGCGATGGTTGCGATGGATGCATACGACGACAACGGTGCGGCGATCTCGCAGGCGCTCGCGCAAATGAACTTGCCGCCGCAGGTCGCGCAGTACGCGAACGCGGAGCCGATGCCCGAGCGTCTGCGGGCGGCGCTCGATGCGGGATGGAGAGGGGAGATGCCGCGCACCGTGTGGATCGGGCGCGATGGCGCACGTGAAGCGCGCAGCGGATTGCTGACGGCCGACGTGCTCGACGGCTGGTTGCAGCGCGCCAGGCGCTGAACGTGACGACGGCGCGCGGCGAACGGGCCGCGCGCCGGCCGGATGCGAAAACGCGCCCGAAGGCGCGTGGAGAGAAGCGTCAGGCCGCTCGCTTGAATAGCCGGATCACGAACAGCAGGATCACCGCCCCGACGACCGCGACGATCACCGAACCGATGAAGCCGCTGCCGACGCTGATGCCGAGCATCCCGGCCAGCCAGCCGCCGATCACGGCGCCGACAATCCCGACGATGATGTCGACGATCAGCCCGAAGCCGCCGCCCTTGACGAGCAAGCCGGCAAGCCAGCCGGCAATCGCGCCGATGATGAGCCACATAATCAAGCCATGAGCCATGGTTGTCCTCTCCTTGGGTTGTGTCGAATGACCGACGTCGGCTGTGTCGCCGCAAGCTGAATGAAGGCGGCATCGCGACCCGCCGCGCCGCCCACGCAATGTAACGCGATAGACGGGTCGGAATCGTTAAGTAATGTTATGCACCCTTAACGGGATTTTCCAGGGAATTCGTCTGCGTACGGTGAGGCTCACGCATGGACAATGCGTAACGAAATGAATATGTAAGAAAAGGCCGTCGATGCAGCCGGTCGGCCATGAGCGTCATCGTTCGTGCGTCGAGGCCTGCATGCCCGCATCGGGCAATCCGTCGCCTGCGTCGGCGATCAGCCGTGCGACGGTCGCGGGTTCGCCGATCGCCTCGATCGACAGCAGCGCGAAGCGGGCGAGAAAGAGCGACGCATCGGCTTCACCGATTCGCGTCATCGTGCGGCACAGGTCGGTGTAGAGCGTGTCGCGTTCGGTATCCGTCATCATGCGGTCTCCTGAGGATCGATTGATGCGCACGGATGGAGTGCGCGTTCGAGCGCGGCGGTCACGTCGCTGGCGCGAGCGTCGTGCCAGCGGCCGAGTACGTGACCGTCCGGACGTACGAGATAGACGGTGCCGTCGCGCGCGCCGTACATGTCGAACAGCCGGCCGTCGTCGTCATGGCCGCCGCAGCCCGGTTGTTGCGGAGCTGCATGCCGTGCGAGCGTGACGAGCGCGAACGGTATCCGCGCTGCCTGCAGGCGCTGTTCAAGATCGGCGAGTGTCGGATCGGGCTCGCCGTCGGACGTGAAGCAGAACGCGGTGAAGCGCGGGGCGACGAGATCGGTCAGGTGGCCGCGGCGCATGTCGCTGCCGTGCGCCGTGTACAGCATCAGCGGACATTCGGCGAGCACCGTGCCGGGCGCCGGGCCGGCTGAAAACGTGTCACGTTCGGCTGCGTTGAGCGGCGACGTCGCATACGCGATGGCGGTCGTCTGGCGCGGATTGATCAGCGAGCGCAGCGCCGGCTGCCGGACCGCGAGCGACAGCACGGCCTTGCGCATCAGTTCGAAGGCAAACGACGGCGGCGCCATGAACTCGGTGCTCTTCGTGCCGTAGCGCAGGTTCTCGTGCGTCGCGAACACGCGCTCATCTGAGTAGCTGTCGAGCAGCGTGTCCGATGCGAGCCCGCGCGTCACGTACGCGAGTTTCCAGGCAAGGTTGTCGGCATCGTCGATGCCCGAATTCGCACCGCGCACGCCGAAGATCGGCACGAGATGCGCGGCGTCGCCGCAGAACAGCACGCGGCCGTGTCGATAGCGTTCGAGCGTCAACGCGTTCGCCTTGTAGATCGTGATCCAGATCGGCGACCAGTCGCCGCGCTCGCCCATCATGTCGAGCAGGTTCTGCACGCGCGGGATCACGTTCTCCGGCTTGACGGCCGCTTCGGGATCCTCATCGTCGCGCAATTGGTAATCGATGCGCCACACGTTGTCGGGCTGTTTGTGGACGAGCACCGTCGAGCCCGGGTTCGACGACGGATCGAAGTACGCGAGCCGTTCGGTCGGCCGGTCGCTGTCGAGCGCGATGTCGACGATCACGTAGCGGCCCTCGTAGCTCGTGCCCTGCAGCGACAGGCCGAGTGCTTCACGCATCGTGCTGCGTCCGCCGTCACACGCGACGATCCAGTCGGCGTCGAGTGCGTAGCCGCCGAGCGGTGTGTCGACGTCGACGCGTACACCGTCCGGTTGCCGGGTCACGCCGGTGACTTTCGCCTGCCAGCGGATCTCGATGAGTTCGGGGCGGCGCTGCGCGGCATCGAGCAGGAACTGCTCGATGTGATACTGCGCGAGATTGATCATCGGCGGCAGCTTCTGGTTTTCGTCCTGCGGCATCGTGAAATGCAGCACTTCGTCGCGACGGTAGAAGCTGCGCCCGCCGGTCCACGGCAGTCCCGTGCGCAGGAAGTCGTCGAGCGCGCCGAGCCGCTCGATGATTTCGAGGCTGCGCCGCGAGATGCAGATGGCGCGGCTGCCGTGGCAGACCGCATCGTCGGCCTCGATCAGCACGCTGCGGATGCCGTGGTTCGCGAGACCGAGCGCGACGGCGAGGCCGACGGGGCCGCCGCCGACGATCGCCACGCGATGCCGGTGCGTATCGATACCGCCGTCGCAGGCCGGCAGATGCGCGGGATGATGCTCGGCGACGAACGGGTAGGGCTTGAAGTCGATATCCATCGTGGGCTTCCAGGGGAGGGCGGTTCGACGTGCACTTGCGCCGGGGCAAGTGCAGGCAGTCGAAGCAGTATGGAAGCCGGGCGGAAAGCGGCTGTCCCCATTCCGGGTACAGCAAGCCGACCGGGATTTACCCCGATTCGGTCATCGCAGGCCGGTTCGGCTCAGGGCTGCAGGCAGAGCGCGAACAACTGGCGCTGGCTCGAGATGCCCAGGCGCCGGTACGCGCGTTTCTGGTACGTGACGACGCTCGACGCCTTCACGCCGATCGTCTCGCCGATCTCGTGCGCGGTCTGGCCTTCGAGCACGCCGCGCAGCACGTCGAGTTCACGCTTGGACAGCGCCGGGCATGCGCCGCGTAGCCGCGCGAGCATCAGTTGCGGGATCCCGATCTGCGCGGCACCGGCGAGCGCGTAGTGATGCTTCGCGGCCTGCGCGATCAGCGGCGCGAGCGCTTCGATCTCCGCGATTTCACGTGGCTGGAACGCGCCGCTGCGATGCGCGCGGTACAGGTTGATCGACAGCCAGCTCGCATCGTTGGGCTGCATCAGCAACGACAGCCGGTCGGACACATCGGGGCCGCGGTAGCAGGCCGCGCGATACGCTTCATGACCGATCTCGTCGCCGGCCTGCTGGTGCAGCAGCAGGTCGTGGCGGCGCGCGCCGCGATGCGCGCTCGACACGATCTTCTGATTGCCGTCGAGTGCGTAGAAGTGTCGCGCGTAGGTGTCGGCGACGTCGCGCAGGTAGCGGCCGCCGCGATGGTCGGCGACGGATAGCGTGCGCGGGCGGTTGCCGAACTCGTACGCGAAGATCGTGCATTGCGTGACCGACAGCGCGTCGTCGAACAGCTTCAGCACTTCGGCTGCGAATGCGTTCGGTTCGTTGTCGCCGATCGCGGCGACGAGGCGCGTCGCACGCGATACATCCAGTTGCCCGGTGAGGTTCGGTCGCTCGAGACGCCAGGTGCGCATGATGCTCGGAAAGGGCGGAGTGGTTCGTCGATTGTAATCGGCGGGGTACGGCGCGGGAGTCGGGTGATGCCCGCAAGCGGAGCGGGCGCGGGAGAAGGAGGGCAGCGCACGATTTGGCGCCCGAAATGAGAAAAGGGCTGACAAGCATGCTTGTCAGCCCTTTATAACTTGGTGCCGGAGATAGGAGTCGAACCTACGACCTTCGCATTACGAATGCGCTGCTCTACCAACTGAGCTACACCGGCATCAGAGAAACGAAATTATAAGGTGAAATCTGAATCCTTGGCAATAGGTTTTGCGAATTTTTTTCAGCTTGCTGCTGCTGTTTCGCGAAACTCATCGACTCGGCAAACTTCCCGCTTCGTTTCACTGCGATGCGACCCGTTGGGGTCACATCGAGAGCCGCGATTCTACGTACGTCGCGCGACACTGTCTAGTGCTGCAGTGCAAATTTATTGCTTTTCCTGATGGTAGCCCGTCACGCGCTCGACTTCGTTCTTCGAACCGAGGAACACGGGGACGCGCTGGTGCAGACCCGTCGGCTGCACTTCCATGATGCGCTGCGTGCCGGTCGTCGCGGCGCCGCCTGCCTGTTCGACGATGAACGACATCGGGTTCGCTTCGTACATCAGGCGCAGCTTGCCCGGACGATCCGGCGTGCGCTTGTCGGCCGGATACATGAAGATGCCGCCGCGGTTCAGGATCCGGTGCACGTCGGCCACCATCGAGGCGATCCAGCGCATGTTGAAGTTGTCGCCGCGCGGGCCGTCCTTGCCGGCGTTCAGTTCGTCGACGTAGCGCTGGACCGGGTCGTACCAGTGACGCGCGTTCGATGCGTTGATCGCGTATTCGCGCGTGTCGGCCGGGATCTGCATGTTGCTCTGCGTGAGCACCCACGAGCCGACTTCGCGGTCGAGCGTGAAGCAGTTCACGCCGTTGCCGGTCGTCAGCACGAACACCGTCTGCGGGCCGTACACGGCGTAGCCGGCCGCAACTTGCTGCGTGCCGGGCTGCAGGAACGATTCCTCGGTGGCCTGCTTGCCGTCCGGGCAGCGCAGCACCGAGAAGATCGTGCCGATCGACACGTTCACGTCGATGTTCGACGAGCCGTCGAGCGGATCGAACACGAGCAGGTATTCGCCGCGCGGGTAGTTCGCCGGGATCGGGAAGAACGTTTCCATTTCTTCCGATGCCATCGCGGCGAGGTTGCCGCCCCATTCGTTCGCGTCGAGCAGGATTTCGTTCGACAGGATGTCGAGCTTCTTCTGCACTTCGCCCTGGACGTTCTCGCTGCCGGCGGTGCCGAGCGCTTCGCCGAGCGCGCCCTTCGACACGTTGTAGCTGATCGCCTTGCACGCGCGTGCGACGACTTCGATCAGCAGGCGCAGGTCGGCGGGGAGGTTGTTGGTCTCACGTTGCTGTTCGATCAGGAACTTCGACAGCGTGGTGCGGCGGGCAATGGACATGACAGACTCCAGAAGGCCAAAGAATCCTTGAATGGCCGCAATTTTACCCGTCGCACCTCCCGAGCCGCCGGGTTTTTTCGTCCGGTTACATGGCCGGGCGGCCGAACCCGCCCGGTTTCCGGTGGTGGAGACGGGCGGGACCCGCGTTGCAGCGGCGGCTGACGCCGCGGTCAGACCCCGCGATTGCGCCCGGTTCCAGCACTATTCACACCATAAAAAAGCCGGTGCCGCGAGGGGCGGCACCGGCTTTATCACGCTTGCGTGAGCGGGCGATCGCGTTACGCGAGCGCCTTCTCGACGATCTCGCGCACGTCGCGCGATTTCGCGCCGGCAGCGACCTGCTCGAGCGCTTCGCGCATCCGGTCGCGCAGTGCCGGCGTGAAGCGGCGCCACAGTTCGAGCGAGCGGGCGAGGCGCGCCGCGACCTGCGGGTTGATCGCGTCGAGCGCGAGCACCTGTTCGGCCCAGAACGCGTAACCCGAGCCGTCCGCCGCGTGGAATTGCGCGGGGTTGGCCGCGCAGAAGCTGAAGATCAGCGAGCGTGCGCGGTTCGGATTCTTCAGGTTGAACGCGGGGTGCGCGAACAGCTTGCGAACCTTCGCGAGCGTCGGCTGCGCGGGCGTACCGCGCTGCGCGGCCTGCATCGCGAACCACTTGTCGATCACGAGCGCTTCCTTCTCGAAACGGCGATAGAAATCGTCGAGCGCGCGCTCCGCCGGTTCGTTCGCGCCGGCGGCCGCGGCGGACAGCAGCGCGCCGAGTGCCGCCGCGCGATCGGTCATGTTGTTCGCCGCATCGTATTGCGCGGTCGCGAGGCGCACGGCATCGGCCGGATCCTCGAGTTCGGCGAGATACGCGAGCGCGAGGTTCTTCAGCGCGCGGCGGCCGGAGGCTTCCGGCGTCGGCTCATACGCGCCAGGCGTCTGGTGCTGCTCGTATGCGGCGAGCCAGTCGGCGCGCAGCGCGGTGGCGAGCTGGCGGCGCACGAACTGGCGCGCGCGATGCACGGCGGCCGGATCGGCTTCCGCCATCTGGTCGGCGAGGTAGGTTTCCGACGGCAGCGTCAGCGCGAGTTCGCGGAACGCCGGCGACAGCGTCGCGTCGGTCAGCACGCGGCGGAATGCGGCGACGAAGTTCTCGCCGAGCGTGAGCGGCTCGTTCGCGGCGGCACGCGAGGCGAGCGTCAGCAGCGCGCGCGTCGCGAGGCGCTGGCCGGCTTCCCAGCGGTTGAACGGGTCGCTGTCGTGTGCGAGCAGGAACGCGAGGTCGTCGTCGCTGTAGTCGTACTCGACGATCACCGGCGACGAGAAATTGCGCAGCAGCGACGGCAGCGGTTGTTCCGGTACATCGACGAACGTGAAGGTCTGCTCGGTGTCGGTGAAGTCGAGCACGCGCGTCGTGCCTGCCGCGGCGGCTTCGCCTTCGAGACGCAGCGGCAGGTCACGGCCGTCGCGGCCGATCAGGCCGATTGCGAACGGAATCAGCAGCGGCCCTTGCTGCGTTTCGCGCGCGGCCGGCGATCCGTCGCCGTAGCCCTGCGCGAGCGTGACCGTATAGCGGCGTGCGGCCGCGTCGTACGCGGTGCGCACCGACACGCGCGGCGTGCCCGCCTGGCTGTACCAGCGTTCGAACTGCGCGAGGTCGCGCCCGTTCGCGTCGGCCATCGCGTGACGGAAGTCGTCGCAGGTCACGGCGTGCCCGTCGTGACGCTTGAAGTACAGGTCCATCCCCTTGCGGAAGCCGTCGCGGCCGAACAGCGTCTGGTACATCCGCACGACTTCCGAGCCTTTCTCGTAGACCGTCATCGTGTAGAAGTTGTTGATCTCGACGTAGCTCTCCGGGCGCACCGGGTGCGCCATCGGGCCCGCGTCCTCGGCGAACTGCAGCTGGCGCAGCACGCGCACGTCCTCGATGCGCTTGACCGCGCGGGCCGCCGATTCGATGTCGTCGCCCGCAGCCATGTCGGCCGAGAATTCCTGGTCGCGGAACACCGTCAGGCCTTCCTTCAGGCTCAGCTGGAACCAGTCGCGGCAGGTCACGCGGTTGCCGGTCCAGTTGTGGAAGTACTCGTGGCCGACCACCGATTCGATGTTCGCGAAGTCGGTATCGGTCGCGGTCTCGGGGTTCGCCAGCACGTACTTCGTGTTGAAGATGTTGAGCCCCTTGTTCTCCATCGCGCCCATGTTGAAGTCGCCGACCGCGACGATCATGAAGCGGTCGAGATCGAGCTCGAGACCGAAGCGCTTCTCGTCCCAGCGGATCGAGTGGATCAGCGAATCCATCGCATGACGCGTCTTGTCGAGGTCGGCCGGTTCGACCCACACCTGCAGCAGCTTTTCCTTGCCCGAGCCGCTCGTGATCTTTTCCTCGATCGCGACGAGCTTGCCCGCGACCAGCGCGAACAGGTAGCTCGGTTTGCGGAACGGGTCTTCCCACTTCGCGAAGTGGCGGCCGTCGGGCAGGTCGCCGGAATCGACGAGGTTGCCGTTCGACAGCAGCACCGGGTACGCGGCCTTGTCGGCGCGCAGCGTCACCGTGTACGACGCCATCACGTCGGGGCGATCGAGGAAGTAGGTGATGCGGCGGAAACCTTCGGCTTCGCACTGAGTGAAGAAGTTGCCGCTCGACACATAGAGGCCGGACAGCGTCGTATTCTGGTCGGGTGCGCATGCGCTTTCGAGCGTCAGCTCGAATGCTTCGGGGACGTTCTCGACGGTCAGCCCGTGTTCGTGCGCGCGCACGGCGCCATGCGGCGCGCCGTCCAGGTGTGCGCCGAGGAATTCGAGCGCTTCGCCCATCAGCTCCAGGTGCGGCGCGGGCGCGGCGTCCGGATTGCGGCGCACGCGCATCGTGTTCCTGACGATCGTACGGGCCGGCGCGAGATCGAATTCGAGCGCGACGGAATCGATGAGGAAGGCCGGCGGCGTGTAGTCGGCGCGGCGGATCACGGTGGAAGAAGCGTTGTCGGACATGGTCGTCGAGATCGGTGGAGTGGGGGACGGGCCCGTGGCACGGGCCGGGCGAACCGGGCCATTGTACAAAGGCTGGCGGCCGCGTGCCGGGCGAACTTTTTACCGGTTCCGGGAGTCCGCGTATTATCGGCATCCCGTTACGGTTCGCGCGGTGCGACGAACGGGTGACGGATCGAAGAGGATCAACATGAAACGCGAATGGATTCAACGCGGTGCGGGCTGGGCGGCCGTGCTGTGCATGGCGCTGCTGACCGGCTGCACCAGCTACGTGACGACCCAGGTCACGGCCTTCTCCGACTGGAGCGGCAGCGATGCGACCCGCACCTATGCGTTCACGCGCACCGATGCGCAGAAGAACAGCATCGAGCAGTCGACCTACGAGCCGATCGTCGCGAACGAACTGTCCACGTATGCGTTCCGGCAGGTGCCGCAGGCGCAGGCGCGATATCTCGTCGGGCTGACCTACGCGGTCGGCAGCGATCTCGTGACGGTGCCGCAGCCGGTCTATTACGATCCGTGGTTTGCGCCCGGACCGTACTGGCGGCGCGGGCCGTGGGGCCCGTGGGGTCCCTGGGGGCCGATGCCGGCCGGCTACGTCGCACAGACGTACCAGGTGTTCGACTACACGCTCGGCATCCGCATTACCGAGCGCGCAACGGGCAAGGAGGTGTACAACGTGTCCGCGCGCACGACCGGCGACAACGGCACGCTGCTGTACGCGATGCCGTTTCTCGCGCGCAGCGCGCTCGCCGATTTCCCGCTGTCGAACGGCGCGGTCCGTTCGGTCCGGCTGCCGGTCGACAAGCGCGGCGGCCCGGCGGCGCCGGCCGCCAACG